>CALDJV010000915.1 GCA_937899305.1 uncultured Cytophagaceae bacterium | reverse complement strand
TTTTGGGGAGGCAGATCAAGTCGGTTTGGAACAAATAGCAAAATTGATTGCAGATATGCTGTAATCATTGCAAACGAACTTATGATGAATTCATTCATCAAACAACCATTGAGGGTGGTTGTCATGTATTAAAGAATATACCAGTTAAAAACCCATAAAGTAAATAACAAGCGTTGATTAGGGCCTAACCAGCCCACATCTACAACCTAATTTAACCATTATGAATGATTTATTGATAAAAGGGTATGCCTACTCTCCCTCGGTATACTTTAACGAACAAACCGGAGAACTAAATCTTGATGGTGCATACTATCAAGAGTATGATGTTGCTTTTTTTAAACCCATCAACGATTGGTTAGACTCGTACCTTCCAATGTGATTATCAATCTTAAGATGAGTCATTTGAATTCGAGCGCTCGCCGCCGAATTGATCAGATTATGGAACGCTTACAGCATTACCATAATTCACGCAAAGGAAAAGTATTGGTAAGATGGTACTATCTAGATACTGACATGAAAGAAGAAGGGCAGGAATTATCTGATAATTTCCAATATTTACCCATTCATGTTTTACCTGCTTAACATTACATTACATCGCGTGTTCAAAGCATAATTGAAAAATTGAGTTACAATGTTTAAATTTGGTAATTAGTGATATCACAGCTATGTTCTAATGCAGAAAACTATGCTGTAAAATATATATAGAATCATAACCTTAACAATACCTACCACAAAGCTTTTTTAAAAAATAGAATTATTTGAAATGAGGGAGAATGCAGTAAATAGTCTCCCCAATTATTTTTGGGTTTGATTCAACAATACGCATTTTAACAAAATAGTCTTCTTATTTTCGATTACGCTTCCGAGCAGATTCTTTTTTTGCGTATTCATTCCAACCACTATTTTCAAGAATATCGGGGCGTCGATCACGGGTTCGCTCGATGGCTTTTTGTAAACGCCATTCTTCTATTTTAGCGTGGTGACCACTCATCAAAATTTCAGGCACTTTCATTCCTTTATAATCTTCCGGACGTGTGTATACCGGTGGAGCCAACAGGCTATCCTGAAAAGAATCAGTCAATGCTGAGGTTTCATCATTGAGTACTCCTGGTACCAACCGCACAAGCGCGTCTACTACCACTGCCGCCGCCAATTCTCCACCCGAAATCACGTAGTCACCCAAACTGATCTCCTTCGTAACAAAATGTTCTCGTACCCGTTCGTCAATTCCTTTGTAATGTCCACAAATGATGATGAAATTTTGTTGTAATGATAGTTGATTGGCCATTTTCTGATTAAAAGGTGCCCCATCTGGTGTCATGTAGATAATCTCATCGTATGTTCTTTGGCTCTGCAAATGGGTAATGCATCGGTCAATGGGTTCTATCATCATCACCATTCCGGCTCCTCCCCCAAATGCATAATCATCGGTTTGCCGTTGGTTGTAGGGGCTATAGTCCCGTAAATCGTGTACAACAATGGTAGCCAAGCCTTTTTCCTGAGCACGTTTCATAATAGAATGGCTAAATGGGCTATCTAGCAAACGAGGTAAACAAGTGATGATGTCGATATGCATTTTGAGTGGCTTTTTTTGAAAATGAATGCAAATATACCACTTTTTGTATTACCAGCCCCAGGTGCCTACTCCTCCCTTGAAAGGTCCCACAATTTGCGAAGTAATCCAACCTCCATAAAAGTCTCCTTCTTGAGCCTGCACCTGTTCATCGTCTACAAAGCAAGCATCTACCCGTGACGCATAAAAACACAAATGATCTTGTAATGCCGCATACTGAGGAGAAGGGTTTGGATAGTACCAAGCTACGTTTTGGGAAATTTTATCGCCTACCTGCAAGTGATAATACCCCGCCATTCCTTTATACTCACAAAAAGAACTTTTACCTGCCACCTCCTGCAAATATTGCATCTCGATGTCTTCTTTGGGGATATAATAAGTAGGTGGGTGACTGGTTTCCAGAATGCGTTTGCCTCGGTTGGTCTGGGCAATCACGATGTCGTTAAATACGATTTTAAGGGTTTTGTTGGTGATTTCTAGCTTAGGGGGACGTGGGTAATCCCATACTGATTCTTGTCCAGGTTTCGGTTGTATTTTTTTCATGCTTTTATAAGTCATTGACAAAGGTAAATGTTTGGTCAATGATTGAGTACTAGCAAATGATTCAAAAACATACAATATTGTATGTTGCTATTTTTTTATTATCTTTACAAACAATGAGTAAGCTTACCAAAGAAATATGGCTGGAAGAAGGACTTAAGATCTTGAAGGAATTTGCCCAAAATAAGATCCGAATCTTATACCTGTGCGAACGCCTGAAAGTAACTCGCGGGTCTTTTTATCATCACTTCAAAAGCATTGATGATTATATAGAGGCGCTATTAAAAAAATGGGAAAAGGACAATACCCTAGAATTGATTCGCTTGGCAAACCAAGCCTCTACCATTGAGGAACAAATGCAAAATTTGGGTCAAATGGCAGTCAGCAAGAATAAAACCATCGAAGTAGCCATTCGTTCTTGGAGTCACTACCACCCGATTGTAAAGACCTATCTGGAAAAAACAGATCAGATTAGGTTGTCGTACCTCAAAGATATTTTTGAGAAAATGGGAATGACTGCAGAGGTAGCTTATCAACGCGCCCAACTAGATTATGCACTTTTGGTAGGTATGCAACACTTGTTCCCTACTATGGACAATCAACGTATGCAGGAATTATATAAACTTTTATTGTAATATTTTTTTAACCCAAAACATACAATACTGTATGTTACTTTTTCATACAAAATCATCCCATTATGAAAATCATATTAGTCATTATCAACACCATTGTGTTCCTTTTCCTATCAGGTTTACATGTTTATTGGGCTTTTGGTGGTCAATGGGCATCCAAAGGAGTATTTCCTCAACGCGCTGACCATACACCATTGGCTACCCAGCCTCCTTTATGGGCTACTTTAGTGGTCGCTTTTGGTTTATCAGCGTTTGCATTTACCATGGTAGGCGCTACTGGTGTGTGGAGCCCCTGGATACCGTCTCAGTTTTTCACCCTTGGGTTGTGGGTCATTGGCAGCATCTTTTTTTTGCGTACTATAGGCGAGTTTAAATACGTAGGACTTACCAAAAAGGTAAAAGGGACATTATTTGCCAAACGAGATCAACAAATATATACCCCACTTACCTTTGGTATTGCCTTGATTAGTTTTTTATTATTATGGCTCCACTAACGGTACTTTAAATCTTGCATCACTCGGGTAAACTCTTGGACAATGGCAGCGTACTCACGATGTCTTTGCCTTTGTACTTGCCATTTTCCATTGACAATGGTGCCCAAAGTGGTATTACTGTCACCAGCATAAATGATCGTAGCACATAAATTTTCCAGTGAAGTAGCCGCCAAGAGTGGCTGCTGTGCATCCATGATGACTGCATCAAAGGGCTGTCCTAACCTAAAGTATTGAGTAGAATGGTTTCCCATTGCTCTACGGCCGGCAAAAGTGGCCATTTGAAGCGCATAACGGCCACTATCGGGTTGTTGAGGCGAATAAAAGGAATTGCGTTTGTGAGTGGTCACCCTTTGGCCATAGTCTAACCAACGCAACTCTTCTAGTGGGTTCAACCCCACATGGCTATCGGTACCTATACTCCATTGTCCTTGATGGGCTTGGTATTTCCCTAAAGCAAATAGTCCATCTCCCAGATTACCCTCAGTAGAAGGACAAATGACTACGTTGGCTTTGGTTTTTGCCAGGTTTTGTACCTCATTATCGGTCATGTGAGTGGCATGCACCAAATGATAATCTTCGTTCAGGCTTACATTGTTTAATAGCCATTCTACCGGACGCAAGCCCAGGTAGTTTTGGGCATCTTCAATTTCTTTGAGTTGCTCAGCTACGTGAATATGGATGGGGGTGCCTGGTGGCAATGCCTCACAGGTCTCTTTTATAATAGTCGGTTCTACCCCTCGTAATGAATGAATACCTGCCCCTACCGATACCAACGGATATTTCTCTGCCGCTTTTTTAGAAGCATCCAGTAAGTCAAAATAATCATCCATATCGGTAGAAATAAACCTGCGTTGACCTTCGGTAGCAGCCTTGCCAAAACCTCCTTTTTGATAAAATATAGGCACCAACGTAATTTTCATACCTACCCGTTGGGCCGCCGCCATGAGCCGTTCTCCTAATTCAGCTTTATTTTCATAAGGGGTGCCATCCAAATTGTGATGTACATAATGAAATTCGGCTACCGAGGTATACCCGTGACGCAACATTTCAGCGTACAACATAGTCGCAATGACCTCCATTTGTTCTGGTCGGATACTGAGAGCCAATTGGTACATAGCATTGCGCCAAGACCAAAAATCATCAGGGTTGGCAGCCCCGCTATGGTGTTCGGCCAAGCCAGCCATTGCATATTGAAAAGCATGGGAATGGGCATTCTGAAAACCTGGTAACCCATATCCCTCGACTTCCTCGATGGATGATGCGTTAGTGGGTGGCTCGCTTGCCAAGTAACCAATATTGCCCATTTCGTCTACGCCCACATAGGCAGGGCTTATCCATTTGTCAGTTTGGCAAAGTGCCTTGAATCGGAAGCATTTCATCATTTGCTTTAGTTATTTCATCGTCCAATATCTCAGGTAAAAAACATAAAGTAAAAATATGAACTCCTGTTGTTTTTTAATAATTGAATGTAACGATCTCGCCTTTAGGTACATCAGCGATTTTCAATATTATTCATAAAAAAAGGAGCGCCCCAATCAATTGAGACACTCCAATAAGCAAGGTTTTCAATGGTATATTATTCTCCGAAATCGTCGAAGCGAATGTTTTCGTCTGGAATACCAAATTTATCCAATAAATGAATTACTGAGGCATTCATACCTGGAGGGCCACAGAAGTAATACTCTACCTCTTCAGGCTCAGGGTGCTTAGATAAATAATATTCTTCTAATTTTGGGGCCACAAAACCTACAAATCCATCTCCTTCTCCGTCTAAACCATCTTTTTCTTTCCAAGCAGGATGCGGACGGTCAATACATACGTGGAAACGGAAATTAGGGAATTCGCGCTCAATTTCTCTAAAGTCTTCAATGTAGAACAACTCTCTTGGAGCACGTCCACCGTACCAGAACGATACCTTACGTCCGGTTTTCAAGGTCTTGAACAAGTGTAGCAAGTGAGAACGCAATGGGGCCATACCAGCACCACCACCGATGTAGATCATTTCTCGCTCGGTAGGATTGATGTGGAACTCACCGTAAGGTCCAGAGATCATTACTTTGTCGCCAGGTTTGCGAGAGAAGATATAAGAAGAACAAACTCCAGGATTGATTTTCTGGAATCCATTAAATTCTAATACTGGTTTGCCATCCTCACCTTTTACCGCGTTGCCACTGGCATCTTTTTTAGGTACAAAGAATGTCTGACGTGGCTTGCCTGTTCTTTGGTCAATCACTGGCTTGCCATCTTCACCAAACATGGTAGTCATGTCAAATGGAGGAGTAGCTACCCGAATATTCAACATGATCAAGCCCTTTTCTCCAGGGTGGTTGGCCATTGAATAAGCACGGAATTGCTCTTCGTCGTTCACCATTTGCAAATCCCACATTTGGAACTGATCCCACTCTGCTTTAAACTCATCAGGAGCCTTGCCCAAACGAGGATGAGAAGTGATGTCCATGTCTTTGTAGTTTACCGTAATGATGGGAACATCAATCTGGATATAACCCCCAGCGGCAAAAGCTACATCTTCACCTTCAGGTAATTTTACCACAAACTCTTTGATGTAAGTAGCTACATTGTAGTTGGATAATACTTCGCATTCCCACTTTTTGATACCAAAGATTTCTTCAGGAATACCAATTTGCATATCCTGCTTTACCTTTACCTGACAAGCCAAACGCACGTTGTCTTTTTGTTCTTGTCTACTCAGGTGACCTACTTCGGTTGGTAATACATCTCCGCCACCGTCAAGTACTTGACATTTACACATGGCACAGGTACCACCTCCACCACAGGCAGATGGCAAGAACATGCTTTGATTTGAGAGGGTAGTCAAAAGCGTAGATCCAGCCGCTACCTCTACTGGGTTTTCGGTATCCCCATTGATAATAATTTTTACTGGTCCGCTTTGTACCAGGTAAGCCTGGGCAAACAAAAGCAAAAATACCAGCAACAAAATTACAAGTGAAAAGGCTCCTATCGCAGCCGCAATTGTAAATGTCATAGTACTTTGTTGATTGTATGATTAAAAATAACCTGTTCTTTAATTCTTTTTATATCAGAAGCCTGCATATACAGACCCACAAATTTATTGAGGTTTCGATTAAAACCCAACAAATTTAATACGATTCGAACAATATCATCGACTAATGTAAGAATAGTGCTTGATTCCAGAAGTTTAGCCTAGATATTATGTCTTTTAGGTAAACTCGAATTTTAACAAGTTGTAGGTAAAAAGGTTTGTATTAGAGGCAATTTTTTACAAGCTAGTGGCATCTACTACAAATTGTTGTAGAATTTTCTTGCTGTAAGCCTTCCATCCTCCTCGAAAATCCCGAGCCGATACCTCAATAAACTCTTCCATGGCCTGAGAATTGAGCTGAACCAATAGTTTTTGATAGTCGCCCGAATATTTGATGCAATACCCCGAATAATAAGTACTGTTGGGTTCGGTGATTTGAATAAAATTGGGCTTTTTGTTCATTGGAGAAAAAATAATCTTCTCCCCAAAACTATTATCCAACCCCTGACTACGTCCAAAAGCATACCAAGCTACTGGGTTGGGCCGACCATTATCGCGTTTGTCCAGCTCACTTTTGATGGTAAGCAAATAAGCAAAGGCCTCAGGGTAATTACCGGCTAATTCTCTTTCGGGAATGATGACATGTTTATGAACTGTTTGGCCTTTTTCTTCTACTGTATCTATTTTGTAAGGAAATAAAATAGATTCGGTGATGGCATCCCCTTTTTTAAAGGTAGAAGCCTTGATGATGGGCTTGAGCAATGCCTTCTCTATTTTCACTCGTCCTTTGAGCTTGGTATTGGCCCATACAAAAGTATCGTTGAGGGGTTCGGTCTCAAACACATAGGCTTTGTCCATCAATGTAGCCAATCCAGTGTGTATTTCGCAGATGTCGCCTAGTTTTACTCCTTCATTGTCTAGTTTGCGAGTCGCCGACAATTGCCAAATGGCTTTGTCCTGTATTTCTTCAATGGCTACCTCTCTTTCCCGGAAAGCATCTTTGTCGATGGCTTGCTGAAAAAGGAAGAATTGATGTTGGGGTGAATATATTTTTTTGGTAAAAATGGTAATGGCACTGTAGGTCGTCGCATTTTGAAATACCTGTATTTTACCATAGTTGGTAATTTGGCGGATGTTTTTCAAATGGGCAAAGGCATCGCGCATGGCCTTGGCAGTTTGGGTATAAAAGTAAGTATTGGGCGTAATCAGTCCACATACTCCGGTGGGTGTCAATAATTTATGGCAAAGCTCAAAAAAGGCCATGTAAATGTCGGTAGAACCACTTTTACAAAACGAATAATGGGTTTGGATGTATTTACGTTGGGTTTCGTCGAGGTGTTGGATGCGAATGTAAGGGGGATTGCCCACAATAAAATCGTATTGAATGGCATCGGGGTGCTCGATGTACTGCAAAGAATCGAGGCTTTTGATGTTCCAATCTACCTTGATATCGAGCGTTTTCACCAAATGATCCATATTCTCGATGCACTCATCTACCGCCAATTCGTCAATGTCCCAGCCGTAGAGCTGTTCCAGGTTTTTCACCAAGTCTTCTTTGGGAGAAATGGCAATGACCCGCTTCGCTGCTTCTATCAAAAAACGCCCGTTTCCACAAGCTGGGTCCAGCAAGGGTTTGCCTAAAATTTCGGCCTGGGTATGGTAGTCCATATCATCCAGAATTTTCTCGATGATGAAGGTAGGGGTATAAATTTGCCCCAAAAGCTTTTCCTGCGAATATGTTTTAGCCAAAGAACCCATATGATTAATGGTAATTTTTTAATGGTGAATGGTCAATTGTTTTTATCTTGGTGATCAAAGCTTAAAACGCCAAAATCTAGTTTTAGATAATCTGCTAATATACGCTTATCTGGCCAGAAAATTAAATTTCTGTAAGTGAGTTTTCAAAACTTTCAAGGTACACAATTGGTTTTTAGAACAGTGTTTAACGAATGACTTGATCAATGAAAAACCAAGCTCATAAGGTATTGCAACTGTGGCAAAACGACGACGAAAAAAATCGTCTGCTGGCTCTTGAATTGATTCGCAGTTTGCATTTGCTCCCCCAAATTGCGCAGGTTTTGAACACCCAAACGGCTTTTACTTTTTTGGAGACTGCTACTCTAAAAGATTTCACGCAATGTTTTTATTATTATCAGGGAGTGGTAGACAACAAAACAGTGCATGGCATTATGGGAGCCATTGATCAAATGCTTGCCCATAATGGGGTTTCGTCGGCCTTGATTCGTAAAATCTACACCGTAATCCCAGATATGAATATCATTCGGGAAGTCAAGCCCGGTTGTGAGCAACACTCTTGTATTTTATGCGAACATACTGCCGATGGTTTTGAATTGGGCTTTAGCTGGATCATTGATGCTCAAGCAGGCCACGCCCTCCTAGCTCAATTTACCAAAGTAGATGAGGTACTGCGTAGTGATGCCTCTTTTCAGCGTTATCATCGTCAAATTATCCAGGCAACTGGACTCATCAGTGGGAGGGCTTTTCGAGTAAACAAAGACCAAATGTGGGCCGACATTGCCCGTAAATTATATCAAAAAAAATACGTATATTACTTTGCACCAGCCCAAAAAGATGGTCAGGAATTTTCGTTGTTATTAAAATTTGAGAAAAAGTAAATATAGTTACCTCCTCTATCTATGACTGACACTCAAAAAATATTGTCACTATTGCTCAATCCTGATGGTAAAAATTGGAAGTTGGCTTTGCAACTCATGGAAAGTCAACAAATTTTATCGTTTACGTCTCCTATTAAGGATCAGGAAATCATAATTCATTTTTTCACGCTAGATATTCTCCAGAAGCGTAATCATTCTCTTTTCAACGCCAAATTGTCTTCTTGGGAAGCTGATAACGAATTTATTAAAAATACATTTTTTGGGTTTTGGGGAGCCAATTATTTGCCTCATGACTTGCCCCTTAAACGTCGACCGACTGGGATTTTGCTCGACCAACTTTATTTCATTTACGATACCAAAGGGCAAACTGAACAAAGTGAAATTCTAGTAGCTTACCAAAACTACGTATTTGGACTGGTGGTCAATTGGACCATAGATGAACTAAAAAAGATTTCCATAACGCAAGCACTAGAGAAATTTGAGGAAGAAAAAGAGCGGGAAGCTCAGTTTCTACAACCACGAGCTTATATTGACCCACTTAGGCGTACCAAGCCAATGTCTTCTGGAGAACAATTAGCTCATCGCATTGTACGCTATGAATATATACATGATTATTATATCAAACCAATTCAAGACTCCAACCTTTATCAATTTACTTTTTTTATAAGGGTTCCAATAGATGACTGACGCCAAAAAAATACTGACCTTACTCCAAAGTGATGATGAAAAAAATCGTCAGTTGGGTTTTGAATTGATTCACAGTTTAGACCAACACGAGGCAGTCAGACGGTTGATCAATCAAAGTTTTACGTTTGATTTTCTAGAGAGTGGCTTTTTATTTTTACCTCATCACTTTTTTTATCATCGTGGGGCCTTGGGCTACCCAACTACCCTGGAGACATTCCAATCACTCGACCAAGTTGGTTTCAAAGATGAGGTGGTCACCAAACTAAAAAAAAGGTCGATGATGATTATCGCAGATCTTGAAGAAATCATATCTCCTTCGGCCGGTTTTGGTGACCAAACCCTGATGATGTGGGCCATACAAGGCAAGGCGTTCCATTTGCTACTGCGCTGGATAATCAATGATGTTGAACACCAACTACTTTCCCGTGAATTACAAAGTTTACGCTCGGCTTTGTCAAGTAAAGATACTTACCGAGCATATACCAAACAAATGGCTGAGACAAACTGGTATGGAGGCATGCCCGAAGAGTATTGGGGTTCTCTTGCCCATGGCTTGTTTGGTCACGCTTGGCATTATCACCTTACATCTCGGCCAGATGCCAATTCTGAATGTTTGATATGGATAAAAATAGATGAATACAACCCAAAATGAAACGCACAAAATACTCGCCCTGCTGCAAAGTAGTGATGAAAAAAATCGCTTGCTGGGCTTTCAGTTGATGGAGAGTCAAAATAGGCAAGTTGAGGTAGCCGCCTTGGTCAATCATTCCAGCTTGTTTGGTTTTCTGACAACTCCACTGAATCAACGCCCCTCTCCCCTGTTCTTTTTTTATGAAGGGGAAGTGTTTCCCAATCGTACCTTGTACGTCATTAGATGTTTGGAAGCGGTGGACCTCCACCAATACCTATCTCCGAAAATGGCTCGTTTGATTCCCACCTTGGTAGTGGAGCTGAACCAAAAAATATTGGTAAAAGCCATGGAAGAAGAATACACCAGGGTGATACTGGAACAAACTCCTCATCAGGTGGTGCTTGGGATGAGTTGGCGCATTACGACTCATTTGTCCATCAAGATAAAATCGGATGTGGCCTTGGTGCAAGAATGGCTGCAACAAGATAATGAAGCCTTCACAGAAGTGTACAAAACCACCCTCATCGACAGCAGAAAAGCCTCAGAAAAGGAGGACACTTGGGACTGGCTAGACATTGCTCGTAAACTATACGGCCTTGAGTTTTTGTATGCTTTCGATGACATTGATGAAACAACGGTGCAACTTTCGGTATTGATCAAATTTCCAGTAGCGTGATACCAGTACATGAATGAAACACAAAAAATATTGGATTTGCTGCAACACGATGAGGAGCCAAACAGGTGGTTGGCAATTGAGTTGATGGAAAGCTTACAACTGCACACAGAAATCAACTCACTTATCAATGAGCACTCCATTCCTTGCTTTCCGCAGCACAATCCTGATTCATTTTTTCAGTATCAAGGTGCATTTGAAAAACCCGCCACCCAACGCTTACTCCAAGCATTGGATGATGTGATGGCCAAGCATCAGTTCAAAGCCCGACTGATGAGAAATGCCCTCAATATTACCGTCAATATGATCTACGAAATTTTTCCCTTGATTGGCCTCACCAACCAGGGAAGGTTTATTTTTGAAGCCCATGATCATTCGCTATGGTTAGGGTTTGATTGGTTGATTATGATGGAGCAACAACAAGACTTGGCCCAAAAAGTGGCCGAAATTCGGCGAGAAAAGGAAGATCCTCCTTTTGATTTCATCACGCACTCTCTAAATAAACACTACACGATGGAGGAAGAAGCTACTTTTGCCTGGCAAGATATTACCCGTAAGCTAAGAGGCTGCCAACTATGGCATTATTTTGAGTTTTTACCCCAAAAGCAATGCAGGTTTTACTTTTGGGTAGAATTGAAAGGCAAGGACTAAAAGCTATCTCATAATCGCGTGATTTAAGTTCGGAAACTTAAACCAGCAATAGCTCTTGGATTCTATGCTTCATCAACCGGGGTATTCAATTCTTTTAAAACTTCCAAGGCCAAAAGGCCAAAGGTTTTACCAATTCCTTTTTGGTGATCTTTAATCTCATATCGTTTGGTTACTTCTTCCCAATACTCCAGGGCGACGAGTTGAGTACGTTCTTGATTCAAATCGGCCCAAAATTCAAAGAAGCGACCTTCTTGAGTCAGAATAATACCTTCATCGGTACTGCCTCCCGGAAAATCCTGATCATATTCAATGATAATAGAGGTAGTTATGTCAATATTTTTCGCTTCAAATAGCCGAATCAAGGGAACAGGCAAATCATGTGCTCGCCAGTATTGCGCACGGCTCCTGATACGATGTTTCTTGGAGCTTATTTGCTCTTGTACATTCAACTGACGTTTCCGTATAAATTGCTCTATATCAAAATCCCCTTTTTTCATATCTGACATAGCAAATTTCTGTGCAAATCATTATTTTGGTACTCATAAAATTTAGTGCTATTGATCAACTAAGAAAACTGTGAGCCTCTATTTTTATTGGTCTATGGCCAAATAATATATATCGTCAAGTGAAATTTTACAACCCAAAATATCAATGATGTCCTTCAGGTTTGTTGCTGACTTGAGCAACCACCCATCCGTTTGACGACGATATACTTCTACTTGGGGTTTCTGACTGTCTACCAATACATATTCTTGCAGTGTATCAATGGTTTTATAACAGTTAAATTTCTCGGTACGATCATACAATTCAGTGCTTGGTGATAACACTTCTACAACCGTCAATGGGTTAAGTAGTGCCTGTAAACCTATTCCCTCTCGTTGGTAATATTTGGGGTTTTCGCACACCACAGTTACATCAGGATAAATAAACTTGTCACATTCCGGAATATGGATCAATTGATCACTCGAGTACACTCTACAACCTTTATTCTTCAAACACACAAGAAATGCACTGCCAATGTTCATAGCGATTTGATTGTGTGATGGCTGCGCTCCCGACATCATCCTTACCTCTCCAGCGTGGTATTCGCTTTTTTGCTCAGCAGTTACTTCATTTGCCAAATAATCGTCTATGCTAATGATTGTTTTGGTGTTCATACCTTTTTTTATTTAAAACGTGGCTTACACAGTAAATATTGAGATTGTAGGCGACCCACTACTTCACCAACTTCTCATAGTTTGCCTGAAAATCCCGGAAATGCTGCAATAACTTCTGAAGATTGGTTTCCAGATCGGTAGTATCATTGTCCTTGAGTTGCCCTTCCATTCGTTCGGCCAAATCGGCCACCTGTACAATGCCTAACGTACCTGCTGAGCCCTTCACGGTATGCAAGTGTTTGCGTACCTGCTCGTAATCATTTTCCTGAAAAGCGGTCATCGATTCGGTTAATAAAGTTTCGGTTTCGATCTCAAAATCTTTCAAAGATTCTATCACCAACTCATCGCCACCATATTTTTTAAGCTGCCCCAATACCGACAAATCCAAAATCATTGTTTTTTGAGCCAATTCCTCTTCAGCCGCAGGCGACAAGGTCACCGTTTCGCTTTCCAGGTTTTGATGCTCACGCCCATTCTCTAGTTTCAACCCATTCTTTTTCAGAATATGCTCCTGTACCTTTTGAATCAAACTCTGGGCCTTTACTGGCTTGGAGATGTAATCGTCTAGCCCTTCCGACAAGAAACGTTCCCGGTCTTCTTTCATAGAATAGGCTGTCATGGCAATGATGGGTGGTAAGTCGGCCAAGTTCAACGCTCGAATGGCGCGCGTCGTTTCTACCCCGTCCATGCCTGGCATTTGAATATCCATAAAAATAAGGTCATACTGGTGCTGCTGTACTTTCTCGAGAGCCTGGTAGCCACTTTCAGCCAAGGCAATGATGCATCCAGCATTGTTGAGAATTTCGCTGGCTACTTTCCGGTTTACGATATTGTCATCCACAATCAGGATTTGCGGGCGATAATCACCAAAGTAATCCTTGGAAGAAAAATCCCAATCATCCATCAAATACCCCTCAGGTTTTTCATCAGTAGGTTTGCTCTCAAAAGTAAACCAAAATGTACTGCCTTCTCCAATTTGCGAAATCACGCCAATATCTCCGTTCATCAAACGGCATAATTCTTTGGAAATGGCCAACCCGAGCCCAGTACCCGAATACGATTTAGACGAGGAGTTGTCTAACTGGGTAAAGGTGCTAAACAAGCGGTTTTGGTCTTCTGGTGAAATACCCAAACCAGTATCGGCCACTTCTACCAGCAAGTGTACCGCTTCTTCGCGTTGGGCTGCCAAGGTAAATTTCAACGATACTTGGCCATCTTCGGTAAATTTGATGGCGTTGGACATCAGGTTAGAAATGATCTGGATCAAACGAGTTTCGTCGGCTTCCAAAAAATAAGGAATCTTAGGATCTACCTGATAACTCAAAAAGTTGTTCTTGGCTTTGGCCTGCTGCAAAAACAAGGTGTATACTTTTTCTACCATAAAACGCACATCTACCGGCTTGGGGTGTAGGGCCATTTTACCCGCCTCAAGCTTCGATAGATCCAAAATATCATTCAGAATGTTGAGCAATGTTTCCGAAGATTTTTTGATGGTATACATGTATTCTTGTTGCTTCTTTTCCAATGGGGTATCCATCATCAGGTCTATCATGCCAATGATGCCATTCATGGGAGTCCGTATTTCGTGGCTCATATTGGCTAAGAAACGTTCTTTGACCTTGAGCGATTTTTCGGCGATTTCTTTAGCCCGAATCACCTCTTGCTCTACCAGTTTCTTTTGGGTAATGTCGTGCGAAATGGCCGATACCTCCTCAATTCGTCCATCTTCCAACCGAATGGGGTTCAAGTATACTTCTCGCCACCATACCCCATCTTCGCTGGTGCCCGACTTCACCTCAAAATATTGCTTGTCTCCTTTAAAAGCGTTTTTATAACGCTCTTGCCATTCTTCGTAATGATCGGTTTTACGCATCTTATTGCTCAACTGAATCAAGCGTTTGTTCAAAGTAGGGGAAATACCGTATTGCCGCTGGAGCGAATCGGCATAATTTTGATTGAATGAGGTCAATGCCCATTTGCGATTGACTGACCACATCATATGCGAGCTGCTCTCAAAAATGGCCTGAAGCTGGGCGGTTTGGGTAGACAATATTTCTTCGTTGCGCTTTCGCTGAATGGCCAATGCGATTTGTCCTGACACAAAGTCAAGCAACTCCAAGTCTTTAATCGTATAAATATTACGATCGCGGTAAGACTTCACCGAAATGAGCCCTATCACTTCATTTTCAAACTTAAGGGGTACTCCGATCCAGATTTTTGGTGGAGGCCCCGAAAGGGTCAGTTGTTTATTTTCAGCCAGGGCCTTGATCTCTTCTTCGTATAAAAACAAGGCTTTTCGCGATGCCACCACGTATTCGGCCAATCCTCGGCCCTGACGATTTTGTCGTATTTCTAACCCTCCACTGGCAAAGGCTTCGTCTACATAATAGTGATAGCTCATCTCTTCCCGATTGTCGTCGTAGAGTTTGATGTAGAAATTTTTGGCTTGAATCACATTGCCCAGTTCCCGGTGAATACTTTGGTAAAACTGATCCAGGTTTTTGGTGCGTACGGTAAGGTTCGCAATGCTGTAATAAAGGGTTTGGGCTTTTTCGGCTCGTATTTTATCGGTGGTATCGTGCAATATCCCTCGTATGGCAGTCGGTTTTCCATTTTCAAAACGACAAGTCACACTGCCTTCTACGTAGATGTTTCCTCCTTCTTTTTGCGATAAAATGGTAATGAAATTGTAGATGGTTTCACCGTTGATGATCCGCTGTACCGTGGTCAGGGTAGACTTTTTGGTATCTCCGTGTAGCAGATCGAGCATGTTCATTTTCTTGAGTTCTTTGTTGGTATACCCAGTTTTCTTTTTGAAAGTCTTGTTGACAAACAAAAACTTACCCCGCATCGAACAAATAAAAATCAAGTCGTTGGAGTTATCAAACAAGTCTTGTAGGGCTTCGTTGCTTTGTTTGAGTGCCCGCATTACTTCTCGGTTTTCGGTAATGTCTTTTCCAACCTTGGTCAGCCCTCCCAATTCGCCTTGCTCGTTATTCAAAATCACCGAGTTGAACTGAATGTAGCGTACATCGCCCGTTTTGGTGAGAATGGTACGCTCTGAGGTTTCCCAAAATCCCCCATTTTGCAGGGTTTTATTAAACTCGTTCCAGCGTTCGGGGCGTTCGCTCTCTTGTACAAACAAATCAAAGTAACTTTTACCAATGATCTCTTCTTTGGTATAGCCGGTTACCTTTTGCCAGTAATTGTTGCACATTGTCACTGTACCATCAGTTTCTACGCTGATCCCCATCAAGTTTACTCCCTCGAGCGCTTCCTGAAAGCGGGATTTGGTTTCTTTAATCAATTGCACGCGCTTGGCTTCTTCCTCGGCATGTTTTTGTTCGGTAATGTCTACTGCCGAAGCAATGTATCCCCTGAATTCATTTCGCGCGTCCAGGTAGGGCACGCCCTTTTCTACAATCCAACGATACTGGTCGTCGCTCCGTCGCAAACGGTATACAATTTCATACTTCGACTGGGTTTTGAACGAAATATTCAAGTGACTTTTTACCCTTTGTAAGTCTTTGGGGTATACACTGTCTAGCCAACCATCATCAATTTCGGCTTCTACGGTACGTCCGGTAAACTCCAACCATTGCTTGCTAAAAAAATAAAAATCGTTTTGCGGATTGGACATACGCAGCAACACTGGAGCATAATTGGCAATGGTACGAAACTGAGATTCGCTTTCGCTGATAATTTTTTGAGAAATTTGGGACTGGTATAAGGCTTTGCCAAAAGCGACTACCACAGTTTGGTCTTTGGTATATTGAATCCGTTTGAGCACCAGTTCTCTCAAAATCAACTGATTATGACGATTGAGCACTTGCAAATCTACTTTGCCATTGCCTTGCTCCCAGGCGGTTTGAATACCCTGGTGAATAGCACCATAATCGTATTGATAACGGTCGCAAAACGATTTTACGCTGTGGTTTATAATTTCTTCGCGTGTGCCTTGGTGGGTATGTAGGGTGGTTTCGTTTACATCAATGATGATTTCGCGCTCATCGGATACAAAAATACTATCGATGCTCGAGTGAAACATGGACTTGTAAAACTCAATTCCCAATGAGGGAACGCCATTGCCTTTGAGTTGACTGATTTCCTGGCGAAGTTGGGCAATTTCTTGTAATAAATCTTCTTTGACTTGGCTGTGGTCCATTTTTTTAACGATTAATGCTCAAAGGTGAATGGTTAATGCGCTTCAGCAGTTAAATTTACAGTTGGTTGAGGCAAGCAGGGGCGTATTGATCCATAATTGACCGTTTACTACTTACCATTCACCATTATAAGTAAATATATTAAAATAAGCTTGAATTGACGAATTTGAAAAAGACCTTATTGGTAATCCTGGGCCCTACTGCAGTGGGTAAAACGGAATTGTGTATTCGTTTGGCCCAGCATTTTGACACCGAAATTGTATCGGCCGATTCCCGACAGTTTTACCGGGAAATGGCCATTGGGACGGCCAAACCCACTCCCGAGGAGCAGGCCGAGGCACCTCACCACTTCATCGACTCTCACTCGATTAGTCAAAGTTATAATGTGGGTGATTACGAGAATGATGCCTTGGCTTGTCTGGAAGAAATTTTTAGTCGGAAAAACTTTGCCATTCTTACCAGCGGCTCAGGCTTGTACCTTCAGGTGGTCACCGAGGGGATGGACGATATACCCGAAGTGGACCTCCAAGTGAGGGAACGCTTGATGCAACAAGTAGCTAACCATGGGTTAGAAAGCGTCCTCCCTCAGTTAGAAGCATTGGACCCTACCTTTTATGCCCAGGTAGACAGGGCCAACCCACACCGGGTGGTACGGGCGCTGGAAGTATGCCTGAGTACAGGAAAGCCGTTTTCGTCGTTTCGCAAGAAAACTAAAGCCGAGCGCCCCTTTGACATCCTCAAAATTGGCCTGAATCGCGACCGGGAAGAATTGTACGAACGCATCAACGAAAGAGTGGACATTATGGTGGCCAAAGGGTTGCTCGAGGAGGTCAAAGGCTTGTATGACTACAAAGGCCATCAAGCCCTGCAAACGGTGGGTTACAAGGAGATTTTTGATTATATGGATGGCCAATACGATTGGGAAGAGGCCATTCGACTGCTCAAGCGCAATACCCGCCGCTATGCCAAGCGCCAAATGACTTGGTTTCGTCGCGATGCCGAAATTCATTGGTTTTCGCCCAAAGAGTTGGAGGAGATTGTGATGTGGATTGAGGAGAAGGTTCAGAAAGTAGAGTGAATTTTACCATTTTTCGCATCTTCTTGGTAATGTATTAGATTTGTATCACTTATGAGCAAACCCGAGCACCATCACAGTCAGTTCAGTAGCTTAAAGTATAAATGGGATATTCAAAACTCTCTGGATACTTATCCAAGTAAAATAGGAATAGAAAAAGGGGAAAAAAATAAGCAGCGGCAAACAATCCTGAAAATGTTTAAAAAAGGATACTCAATAGAAGAATTAACCATAGAACAAGTTCAACAAATTATTCGCGGGACGGTGTGATTTTAGCCCTGACAGGTTTTCGAAACCTGTCAGGGCTGGATGAGGCAGTCTCGGCTACCACGACATGACATTAGAAGCACTCAAACAATTTTTTGAAGAAAGACCTTCGCTGAGTATGCGGGGAGTAGCAAGTGAAGCAGGACTTTCGGATGCTTATTTAAGTAAGATTTTTTTAGGAGGACGACCTCTTACCCAAAAAAGTATTGATAAGCTGATGCCCATATTAGAAAAATACGGATATAGAGGAAATAAAAGTACCTGAATCAAGCACTTTTGCTTTTTTTTATTATCTTTGTAATGCTTTTTCGGGTGAAAAAGTAGCCAATGGGTTCGTCTGCAAACTTACCCCATTGGCTTTTATCCATTAAAATTAAATGAACCATGCAAAGTAATCGTTTGTCACTCGCTCATGCAACTACTCCAATAAAAACCTTGTTGGCCGAAGCCCAACCCGCCCAGCTTGAGGTGTTTACCCAGCATCTACATTACAGCATCCAACGTCGTCTGGAAAATGTAGTCACTCTGGCGCAAGAAGCCTTGGAATTGCTCTCGTCTCCCTCGCCTCATCAAGCGTCGCATTTAGAAAATTATGTGGTCTTGTTGGAAGATGCTACCCAGTTGGCCCAGAATGATTTGGCATTGCTGGAATGGTTGCCCTCGGTGCCTCCAAGTTAGTAACCATTTACATACTAACATTCCCCCTCTAGCGCAAGCATCCGCTTGTGATCAAACATTGCCGCACAAGCGGACGCT
>CALDJV010000914.1 GCA_937899305.1 uncultured Cytophagaceae bacterium | reverse complement strand
AGACTGTGCCAAAGTTCTGAAATGGGAAAGTAATTATTTTCTTATCCCTTAGTCAAAAACTCAATTGCTTTTTCGCTTTTCTTCCACAGAATATACATGTCTGCCTTAGAAAGGTATAAATCACCCTCTACCTCTACAAATTTCTCCTTCAAGGCAAGTGCTATCCCCTTATCATATAATTGCTGCGCCTTTTCATATTGTTTGTGATAGGTATTCAGTTCAGCCATACTCATATAGTTGATGGCTATCCCTTTTGGGTACTTGATGCGTTCATATATAGTAGTTACTTTACGATAGTACTCTTCTGATTTTCGGTAAAACACCCCCTTCTCTTTTTTAGTCGCCCTCAACATTTGCCTTTGATAAATAAGGCCTAAATGATCATAGCATTTGGCTATACCCATTTGATTATTGAGGGTTTCAAATATTTGAAGTGATTTCAAAAAATATACAGTTCCCTCCTCGTAGTTACTTTGCATTCGGTAATAGGTTCCTGTTCTACGATATCCTTCGGCCAACCCTTGGTCAAAATCAAGTTTTTCTGCCAAAGCCAATCCTTGGTCAACATACCGCTTAAAGTCCGTCACATTTTTTAACCTAAAAGCGTCGGCATAGGCATACAGTGTTTTCACTAGATTTGTATCTTGCTTAGCTCCTTCAATGATACTTTTGAGGCTATCTGCCTTATTTTGGGCAAGAATTGGGGGCCAAATAATCAGTAGAAAAAATATACAACGTAAGGTTCTCATAAATCCAGAGCGTAATAGGTATTATAAATTAGTAACTGATGTACATAGTTTGTTCCAAGTCGGCTTATTTTGATGGCTAAATTGTTCCAAGACGTGTTGCGAAGCTAAACCATATGGCTGTCAAACAATTCAACCAAAGAAATACATCTCATGTTGATCACCCGTGTAACTATTGTGAGTAAAAACTATAACCATAGCATTCCATCCCTCTTAAATCCAACACGACTGAAACTATTTTGTAAGGTTGACGAGACGTTATTGTTTTACTAATAGAAACTTTAGTGATTCTATAGAGTTCTAATTATAGATAAACCTCCCTTGCAGAAAGCACGCCCATATGTTCATTCTTTCTATCTTTAGTTGCTACCAAATCCAAACCATTCCTATCCGATCAAAGGCTTTTCTTCTATTTATTTCACTTGGTATGCTTCTTATTGTTAAAATGAAGGTTGGAGACACGCGGCGTCATTATCAGGTGATTACAAGAGTGTATCAAACTAATTTATCGCAAATTTTAAATTTGAAGGAAGTAAGGCCTTTTGATCATTATTTTTTTTCAAGAAGCCAGTGTTCTGTCAAGGCTATATTTTAGGGTGTATACCGCAAAAAAATCGTGTAGCTATGGCTATGCTCATTTTTTGCGCCTCAATCTGTTTCCATTTTCATCAGTATCTTATCCTAAATACAACCGTGGACAATACACTAGCCTGGTGCGTAGGAGTTTATGACCAATATTTTTCTGGTCTGGTTAGACCCTTACTCCCATCAACAGGATATCGTCTACCTGAACCAAGTCGCTATTTTTGGGTAAATAACTCATCCATTGTTGGAGTGTATCTTCCAGTATTTCTCTTTGTTCTTTCAGAGGTTTACAATAAATCTCTGCTACCAACTCTCTTAGACGATTTTTCATAAACTTTTTACCTTCTTCTCCACCAAACTGATCTTGAAAACCATCCGAAAAAAGATAAAAAACATCGTTTTTTTTCAGTGGAATCGAGGTGAGTTCAAAGGTTTTCTGAGAGTGATACTGTGAGCTTCCCCCTATAGGATACTTAGATCCTTTGTATTCCTGAAGTACTCCACCATCGCTCACTACCCAAAGTGGGCTTTTGGCTCCGGCAAATTGGAGTTCAAAAGTTTGCCGATCAAAAGAGACAATGGACATGTCCATGCCATCATTCATCTGGTCTTCAGCATCTTTCTGCAAACGTCCGGTTATTTTTTGCTCCATCGCCTGCAAAATCAAATCAGGCTGGGTAATGCGTTCTTTACATACGATATCATCTAAAAAATCGCTCCCCATCAAAGTCATAAAAGCACCTGGCACCCCGTGCCCGGTACAATCGGCGGCCACCAACACTACTTTTCGCTGGCCATCTGCCTCTTGCTGAGATAACGAGCCATTGGTCTTGGCCACTACATCGGTATACCAATAAAAATCTCCGCTGACAATGTCACGCGGCTTGAGTATGATAAATGAATCCTCAAAATACTGATTTACATCTTTGGAATTCCCTAAAATGGCTTGTTGGATTTGTTTTGCGTACTGAATGCTGGCCGTGATATTTTCATTCTTAATTTCAATCTCCTGTTTTTGAAGCTGAACTTGGTTGAAGATACTGGAGTTTTTAGCTGCAATGGCCACATAGGTACTCAAGCTCAACATCATATTGAGGTGGTGCGTATCATACGCATTTTCCTGAGCCGATTGAATCGTAATGACTCCAATGGCCTCTTCTCCTTCCATTACCGGTACGCAAAGCAATGATTTCAATAAATCGCCTGGTTTGTAAGATTGATCTGACGCGATCAACTCTAAATACTCTTCTTCCTCGTTTAGGTTACCAGTAAGCAAGTTTTCTTTGTGCAGAAAACAATAGACCGAAAGGCGATTTTGTTGCGTAATGGGAATTGTAATACTTGGTAACTTGCGGCCATCTTCGTAAATGAGTCCAAATACCAGCGTCTTTTGTTCAGGGTTATAAAGCCCTATCCCAAACTCATCTACATTCATCACCATTGTAATCTGCTCGTACAAGGTATCGGCAATTTTTTCTATCGATAGGTTTGCGGTTACTTTCTGCCCTATTTCGCTCAACAAAGTTACATTCTGAAAGGCTTGCTCTAGTTGATCTCGCTGGACTAAAATCTCTTTATTCTGCAAATGAATCTGCTCATTTTGAACCAAGATTTCCTCTTTTTGCTGTTCTAATTCCGCATTTTTCTCTAAAATTTCACCATTCCGATGCCGTACCTCCGCTGTTTTCTCATCTACGAGTCGTTCTAATTCTTTTTTTCTTGCTTTCAGGGCGCTCGTTCTCCATCTGAAGCTCAATACAATCAACACCAAGCCAATGACAGTCACCAGTATTCTAAACCACCAAGTTTGCCAATAAGGCTTCATCACCTCAAAATCATAGGTAAATACTTCGGAACTCCATTGTTCCCAACTATTCGATGCTTTCAATTGTAGGGTGTACTTCCCTGGCGGAATATTGGTATAAGTAATTTCATTGCTGTTACTCTGAGGTGACCACCCCTTATCTAAGCCTTTTAAACGCCATTGAAATGCTACCTTTTCGGGTAAATAGTAACTGATTCCTTCAAAGTGAAAAGAAATATTATTGAGGTTATAAGGTAACTTGAGTTGTTGAGGTATGCCAAAGAAAGCTTCACTTGAAGCCCGGTATTTGTTGTAGGACTCACTGTCCCAATCTACCGATCGTAAAAACAACTTTACATCAGTCAGGTTAATTTTTGAGTTTTTATGGTGCAATCTACGCGCCTTTGCATTGTATTTCATGGCGCCATTGATGGTTCCAAACCAAAGATTCCCCTGCTGGTCTTTATACACTGCTTTGCCATTATTCTCAATCCCCATAAACCCATCATCCTTGGTATAATGCTTAATGGTGATAATTTTGCCTTGCTTGTCTAAAATAATTTTATCTACCCCGTTTTGTACTCCCAACCAGATATGCCCATCGTTATCAGTAATAATGCTGTATACCTGGTTGGCTCCTATGCCTTGATCAGTAGTATATTGGGTAAATTTATCCCCGAGAATGTGTATCAAACCCACTCCATAGGTAGCTACCCACACTCCACCCAAGTGGTCGCTCGTTATTTGCATCACCAAATCGGTTTTTAAGGGTGAATCTTTGCCCCAAGAAGTCATTTTTTTCCCGTCAAACCGCGACAAACCACCCGCTCCAGTACGAAGCGAACCAAACCACATATTACCCGCTTTGTCTTTGGTAATATGCGTTATAAAGTTGCTAATGAGCCCATCTTTTTGGGCAGTCAAAGTATCTATTCCCTGTGGAGAATACTTGACCACTCCCAAACCATTCACCCCAAACCAAAAAGTATTTCCGTCTCGAAACGAAGCCCTTACCCCCCGATTTTGAGGAATGCCATAGGCGCGATTGGCAGGCACAAATTGTTTTCCATCAAACTTTAATAATCCCTTCCCAGCAGTAGTCATCAAAAACTGGCGATCGTCTAGTTTTAGAAAATCATGAATCCTACCCACTTGGCTGGCTGTTTTTTCTAAATAATTGGTAGTAGTCGTTCCATTCAACTTGACAACCCCGGTAAACTGGGTCCCAAACCAATAATTACCCACTCCGTCCTGATAAAAAGAACGCACCATATTTGAGCTCAAATTGTTTGTTTCTTTGTCATAGAGTACAAATTGGTCTCCACTGTATTTGGTCAGGCCCACTCCTCGAGACGACATCCAGGTATTGCCTTCGTCGTCTTCTAATGTACAAGTGATGGTATTGGGGGTAAGGCCACTTTTTTGATTGAAATGTTGAAAACTTTTCCCATCATACTTAAGTACACCATTGCCATTGATAGCTGGCAACCACAAGTTCCCTCTACTATCTTGGTTGGCCACTAGTCGAAACAGCATTTTGCTAAAACGTTCGGGGATTTGAATTTCTTGTGCCCTCCCCCCTTTGTATCTAAACAGCCTTCGGGCAGGTGTTCTCGCCCCATTGAGCCACAGCCATAGGTAGCCATTGCGATCGTATAAGAAAGGTTGGATCAATTTGCCTTCAAACTCGGGTAAACTTCCTAAATTCGACTTTTTCAGCTGTTGTCCATCATATTCGTAGAGTATGCGCTTGGCCGTAATGAGAAAATGACCATTTGGGAGTTGATAAAATGACTGGATTGCGTTTTTACCTAGTTTTCTTGGGAACTTTGCCTTGAAGTCCACCACTTTACCATTGTCTATATAATGAATAAAACCATTGATTCCAGCAGCATACCAGATCTTCCCCTTTTTCGTTTTATCCTCATATATTGCATAAATCATTTCGGTAGCTGCTTTGGCAGGTAACGGGAAGTTTTGCACCTTTTTACCATCAAATTTGCTAATTCCCGATACGGTACCCATCCACAACTGTCCTTTGCTATCAAAGAATAGTTTAGCTACTTGATCATGCAGTATTCCAATCCGCTTTTTATTGTATACTTCAAAACTTTGGCCGTTAAAACGTGCTGCTCCTCCCCCATTGGTACCTACCCAAATACCTCCTTTGGGACCCATGGCCATATGCAATACCTCAGATTGAGGCAGTCCTTCTTCCAGCGAATAGTCACGAAAGTAATACCGCTGTGCAAATACATTTGAGAATAGTCCAACAAGGATTAAAAGTAGCCAAAACCTCATAGTTAACATCAATTGATTGGTAAAGTCATGGTGTATGAAATATAGTCATTCTTCGTAAGCTGAAAAAATAATGTAATCTAAATTTAGGACAAAGATATTGTCAATGGAGCATTGTAAGTACCAAGCTACTCGCCAGATACTACAAGCATTATTTTGATTCGTTTTTTATACCTGATTTTTTATAGTATAAATTGATCAAAAAGCCTTTAGTAAAACTATATAAATAACCTAATCCATTTGACTTATCTCTGGCCGCTATACTTCTTCAAAAAATAGTTCCGTAGCTTTGGCTACGCAAAGATTTTTTG
>CALDJV010000913.1 GCA_937899305.1 uncultured Cytophagaceae bacterium | reverse complement strand
ACTGCTATTTCCACGAAGGGTTCTGTAATTTAAAAGGCCAAAGTCGAGCTTACGATGCCGCTGGAAACACATCGGGTAATAGCAACAGCATCAATGTAACTACCCAAAGTAACGCTTCTAATGGCTGCACTGGTGGAGTATCATCTTTCCCATATACGGCTACCTTAGAAAACAATCTCAATGGGTGGACACAAAACAATGCGGATGATTTGAACTGGACTTTCCGTTCAGGAACGACCCCATCGAGCAATACTGGACCTTCTTCGGCTGCCCAGGGATCGTATTACCTTTATGTAGAAGCTTCTGGAAGTACCGGATATCCGAATAAAGGCGCCATCTTGACTTCGCCTTGTTTTAACCTCAGTAGTGCCTCACAAGCTACTTTTAGTTTCAATTACCATATGTATGGTGCCAGCGACATGGGTACCTTTGCCCTGCAAGCGAGTACCAACAATGGTTCTAGTTGGACGACCATTTGGAGCAAATCAGGCAACCAAGGCAATCAATGGAACACTACTTCGGTCAATTTGAGTGCTTACTTGGGCGGAACGGTTCAATTGAGGTTCAACCGAGTCACTGGAGGTACCTGGCAGGCCGATATTGCCATTGACAACTTCAATTTATCTACTTCTGGCTCTGGTGGTGGTACTGGAGGTGGATCAGGAAATGCCTCTGATTTATTCATTTCTGAATATGTAGAAGGTTCTTCTTTCAACAAAGGAATTGAGATTGCCAACCGTACCGGAGCATCGGTAAATTTGAGCCAATATTCTTTAAGAAAGCAAACCAATGGATCGGGCAGTTGGGCAACACTCAACCTAAGTGGGACTTTGGCCAATGGTGAAGTATATGTAATTGTAAACAACCAAGCCAATGCGACGATGCAAGGGGTGGCTGACTTGAGCACCACGAGTTCGGCCCTGACTTTTAACGGAAACGATCCGGTGGCCTTGTTTAAAGGCAGCACTTTGATAGACATTGTGGGTACCTATAATGGGGGCAGCGCCAACTTTGCTCAAAATACTACCTTGGTTCGCAAGTCATCAGTTACATCGCCCAATAGTACCTATACTACCAGCGAGTGGGACCAATACAGCAGTAACACATTGAGTTTCTTTGGGCAATTGCCAAGCGCTCGAGTTACACGTAGTCAAGTGGTACTCCCCCAGCAAACACTTGCTCCACAAGCCGAATTGAATGTGTATCCAATACCTGCCACTAAAGTATTGAATGTGTCTTTGGGTGAGCAAGCGTTGTCTCACAGCAAGTTGACCATTGTGAATTTGAACGGTACTGCAGTATACAATAATGACTCACTGCAAAATGGTCTCAATAGCATAGACGTGAGCAAATGGAAACGAGGGGTTTACCTTTTGAAAATTGAACAAGATAATGAGGTCATTATCAAACGGATTTTGATCCAATAAACATCAAAAAATGGCTGCTTTCAAAACGAGAGCAGCCATTTATATTTTATAACCAGTTTTATTCCTATCAAGGCTCTTTACCAAGTATTTCATATTCTAAACTAATACACTTCACAACATGAAATTTTTAAAATTCAAAACGCTCAAGCAAGCAACCGTGCTTGTTGCATTGTTGGTGGCTACTTTTTCGGTTACCTCTTTTGTAACCCATCGTTCCAACGAAGTAGTGATGGACCTGAAAGCAGGTTCAGGGTTTTTGTATCAGCACGAAAGCTGTGGTGGGCACACCATCGAGCGACACATCGCCAAATCGGATAGTTATTTGCGTAATCGACTAGCCACCAGTAACATTAGTGCCGCCAGTACTTTTTATGAGCTGAATCAAGCCGGACAGGTCATCGTAAACGCCATCAACCGGAACAGTTATCGGGTAAATAACTGGTTAAATGGAAGTAGCAATTATCGTTTGGTATTGAACTATACCCACCACCGCAATATTGGTAAGGTATTGCAAAGAGGGGCACGTTATCTTCGGGCTACTCGAAAATTTAAAGTAGTACTGGACAAGAGACGTTGTTCAAGCGATCGTTATATGGTATTGACCGCGTATCCAGTGCTTTAAGTAACGCGTTCGCAATAACTGTCGGTCTTTCTCTATTATCTGAACTGCTGGACTTCGTTATTTAGCCTTTGGCAGAGCTCGGCACAGTAAACTGTAGCCATCGGTTTTATTGCCCGTAGCACTGCTATGGGCGCAAAATTTATCCTGTAAGGAACTCCGAGGCCCAACAATTCATGTATATGACCAAATTGGACACCTATTTTGAAAGCGTTACTAAATGAATTAGAAACAGTGTTTGATCGAGTTGAGGCTTTTCTTGCTTCAACTCGATTTTTAAAATTTCATACCTATGTCATTAGAACAACAATACCCTCCTTTATTTCAGTTTTTTGCGGGCTACTTTCCCGAAGCAGACCTCGACGGGTTGACTGATGTGGAAGTAGTGGCCGATTTCAAGCAAAAAAATCCTCAAAGTGTCATACAGGAGACTCGAGCAGCCCTGAATAAAATCCCCAAAGAAGCCCAGGTTTTGCAACAAATTGCCCAAGAGGCCAACCGATATTTTGAAACTACCGAAGATGCCTGGGCTTGGGTACAAATGATCCAAGCAGAACTGAGCAAATAAAAAAATACCAATGTGGGATAACAAATTTTAAATTTAAACGATAATAGATTAGGCAGGATGTTTAAAAGCATTCCTGACCAGTATAATTGTGTTAATATAAAATGAATCAGTGGTTGAATTTTTCGATCACTGATTTTTGTATTTTGAACATGTCACTTCGTTTTCTTTTATTACCATCTCATCAAAAACTACACGACAACAATGCAATATTTTAAGAACTTCATCATCACAATTATATTGAGCAGTTTGTTTTACAGCTGTGGCACGGGTTCCCAACAAGGGCAAGACAAGCGCTACCAAGACCAAATAAGTACTACTGGTAAAAGTACTCCCGAAGAAAACACAAAACCTGCTCATCGGGAAAACTCAAATAACTTGCGAGGGAAGGCCCTGAGAAGGTGGCTCAGGAAACAATATTTCAACGGCCAACACAAAACCCTTGGGTACAAACAAGCCCGTCGCTATATGTATAACTTTATAGACAATACCAATGGGCAAATAGAAGGTGTATATTCGGGATACCATAAAAAGTGGCGATATGGAGGAAAAGGAACCAATCCGATGCCGATCAATTGTGAACATACCGTGCCCCAAAGCTTTTTCCAAAAACAAGAACCTATGAAGTCCGATTTGCACCACCTTTTTCCGACTTATGCCAACTGGAATAGAATCAGGAGTAATTATCGGTTTGCCGAAATTGATGATCAAATGACTACCCAATGGATGCGGCAACAAAAAGCCAGCCCAGAGGTACCTAACAAGGAGGTGATTGATGAATATAGTGAGTTTGCCCAGAATAAGTTTGAGCCCCGCGAAGCCCATAAAGGAAACCTGGCTCGAGCTATCTTTTATTTTTTTACCATGTATCCTGACCAAGCCGGAAGTATCGACCGGGTGGCCAATGTAAAAACATTGTATAAATGGCATGTTCAGGGCCCGGTAGACCAAGCCGAACAAAAACGCAATGATGCCATTGCCAAGTATCAGGGCAATCGTAATCCTTATGTAGACAAACCCGAATTGGTGAAACGCGCTTGGGTGAGTCAGTAGCTATCAATCTAACAAAACGAATCAAAACAAGGCAGGGAAGCAGAGAAACTGAAATTTAAAAGAGAAGAAAATTCTAAACAATTTCAATTTCTTAACATCCCATGTTAATATTTTACATTTTTTAGATAAATCATTTTGTAGTTTTGCTCTTGATTTAATAATGCACTTGTATTACAATTTTATTTGTTAACTCGTAGCTGAATTAGGACTTGTAGTGAGTTCTGAGTAAATACATTCAAAATATACAGAGGACAAAATTTTGAAACCGAAAACCTACTTTGAAAACGATGTTTAGAGTAGGTTTTTTTATTGGCTTTATTTCCTTATTTCAGGATTATCTTAGGTATGAGCAAAAGCCCCTTTGCCCAACCAACTTACTTTTCTAAAAACTTCTTCAAATATTTCCAAACCGTATTGGCCATTATCTGATGCCCTTCAGCAGTAGGGTGAATTCCATCATTTTGATTCAGTTCTGGGTTCCCTCCTATTTTATCCAAAATAAAAGGAATCAAGGTAACTGCCTCATTTTTTTCCGCGAGGGTTTTAAACACTTTTCGGAACGCAGCAGTATATTCTAGTCCCATATTCGGAGGGGCCTCCATTCCAGCCAGCAAGATTTTGATTTTTTTATAACGTCGGCGGGCAATATCTATGATCTCTTGCAGGTTATCTTCCATCACCTTGACACTTTGTCCTCGGAGGCCATCATTGCCTCCCAGCTCGAGTACCATAATGTCTACTTTTTGCTTCAATAGCCAGTTAATCCTTTCTCGCCCTCCGGTGGTGGTTTCTCCGCTCAGGCCTGCATTGACCACCTTGTAAGGCAACAACAAAGAGTCAATTCTTTTTTGGATCAAACCAGGAAATGAGTTTTCCTGAGGATCGTCCAAACCATATCCGAAGGTAAGACTGTTGCCCAAGAATAAAATTGTTTTTTTGCCTTTGGCTTCATTTACCTGATTGATAGAATCTCGTCGAGCCAGGGAATCCGTTTTTCGTTGGGCTTTTTTTTGGGCCTCATTATCACAACCCCAAAAAGCAGTACAAAATATCAAAATGTATAAGTAATAGGAAAGATGGCGCATAAGTATCGAGTTGGTCGTCATTATTGGTTTGTTCAATAAGGCAGATTCAAATAAATAGCGGTGCATTTAGAGTGAACAGGTTTGTTCGTAGATGAGGCTATTTTTTGCGCTCATAGCTCGCTATGGGCAATAAAAATAACGAAATATACGGACGAAAATGTCGCTCCAAAATGTTCAAGTTATTATTTTAATTTGCCTAAATAAAGTAAAAAACTGTTAAAAAGTGGTATTTGGTCATTGAAAATAACAGAAAACGAAAAAGCTTGCCCCAACAGAACAAGCTTTTCTCATTGAAATATAAGATAAACCCAAAGTGAATATTGTGATTTTATTTTGGCAGGGTCACTAAAAATCAATTACCAAATACAATTTGTTTTTTCTTAGGATATTTGATACTGTATTTTAGGTATAACTTCTTGGTTTCCTTGGGTTGTAGGGTCAGTTTCCAGGTAACTTTACCCGTTACTGGATCCACCTTAGCTCCCTTGGCTTCTAATAGGTCAATCGAAATCTTATTGTTTTTAGAAATTGGAACCTGCTCCTCGATGGTAATATTTACTGCAGTACTTTTGGTGTTTCTCAAGGCAATTTCGTAACCATAGGTTTGTTTGATATTAGATCCTAAGAACTTTTTGCGACTAAAATCTTTGATTTTTTTACGATCTACAATCACGCGCTTGTCTCGGCCCAACGAAATGGCCAAGGTGTCTTCAGTGTTTTGAGCATTGAGGTAAGTTTCCCCAATAAAAGTCCCTTCAAAATAGATATTGGCCTTGCCCGATAGCAAGTTATACTTTTCCCAATCTACCAATTGTGCCATCAAAAAAGCGTCCTTGTCTAGCTTGGGCACCGCTCCATGAGCATAAATGGTTTTCATTGTGTGCTTTTTGATATCTACCAACTGGGGGCGACCATTGGATGGAATACTATAAGGAATAGAAATGTCAAACTTGGTGGCAAAGGTAGCTTCTACTACTTTGGTAAAATCAGCCACGGTTTTGCTTTTTTCAGCGAGGGTTACTCCTGATCTATTATCAGATGATACTACAGTACGAGACTCGTATTTGGTAGCCACCTTGTCAGCGACTTTACGCTTATTATGCAATGTACCTAGTTGTTTTCTCAAGTACTGCGTATAAAGATTGACATACCAAGGGCTCAGGTTGGGCTTGTAGCCACTTTGGCTAGGGTTACCAGTAGAAAGCGTAATATCTACATTGTTCCAGTCGATGCCAGTATTTTGAAAGACTTCGGCTTTGTAACTCAACTGTACTGGACTTTTACTATCCTTGGCTCTCAGGTCATAAATGGGCCTCCATCCGGCATTCATCACGATGTAGTTCAGTTCAAACGACGCATTGACGGGCGCCTTGGCCGATACTGTCACCAATACTTCACTGGTAGGTTTGTTGGCATTTTTGTTTTCTACGCGCAACTGGTACTTCAGTCGCTTTCTTTGTTTACGGTATTTGGCAATCGTTTTTTTGTGCTTCAGCAGGGTAAAACGAATCTCAGACAAGCGTTTGCGGTAAAACTGGGCCATTTCGGCTAATTTTTCCGCAGTTACTCCCTGTTGTTGGCTACCTACCTGCTTGTTGGTTAAAATCATCTTCTCTTCGCTTACCAATACTTGCTTTTGTACATTGACATAATCTATACGATCTTGATAATATTGCAGCGAATCTTCTAATTGTTGGATGCGTTTTACTTTGGTAAAATTTTTCAAATAATTGATGCGGTGCTTCACCGCCATAATGGTCAAGTTGCCCTCCGCTGATACTTGTAGACTTTGTTTGTCTAATTTGGTAGAAAGCCCCTCAAAAATAAGCATGGTTTGCCCCGCGGGTACATATACCCTGGCCATATTGGTTACCTGGGCTCGATTTAAAAATACGGTGACCTCTTTTACCTTCGATTTGATTGTTTTTTCTTTTTCGGTAGCCCAAGAGGATGCTACCAGGCCTACCATCAGGTATAGGCCAAACCCAAAAGTGAATAAAATGTTTCTTGCAGTGTTCATAGTGTTGTAATAGTTCAGTTGTGTATTTCTGGGCGCTTGCCCAGTTTTTTTATTGAGTGATTTTGGTATCAACACTTACAAGACAACCTAATGACCAAAAGGGAGTAGGAGATTCGTTTTTTTAGTTAGTAGTTTTTTGATTTTAGTCCACAGTCCACAGTCGATAGTCCATAGTGGCGCGAAGCGAGACAAATTAATTATCACTTCACGCAACCCGAAGTCCTAAGCAGAGCCGAAGGAACTAACAATGCAACAATGAGCCGTAGGCGGAGCAATAGAACAATGTAACAATAAACAAAGCAGAGCAATAAGGCCAAAAGCCATCCAACAATAATAACCAATGTAAAAAACGTGTAAGTTTTTGCGAACAATTTCGGCTATTTTCCTATTTGTCAATAATTATTACAAACCCTGAACTTTGCTAGAGTATTCTCGTTACTTTTGTTATAACATTCGTCCTAATCACTTCTCTAACAAGTTATTCCAACCCTTGGTATCATTACCATTCAAAGCACAAATCGATTCTGTGGAATAACACCTCAATAAAATACTTCGCTTATTTCTCATCTTTTGTCAAGATCAACTTTTAATCAAAATTCAAGACTATTTAGCATTATGAGAAATTCACAAATCTATTTATACGTATTAGGCATTATGGTATTCCTTAGCTCTTGTGGTAGTGGAGGAGAAACGCTAAACTTTGCCAACATTGGCGAAACTTCCAATGTAAGGGATGTGATTACTGGAAAGTGGAAATTCACCTCTAGAAAGGTAGAAGGCAAGAAAATAGCCCTTAAAGATTGTGAACAAGATAATACATTGTCGATTCAGGGAGATGGGGCGTATGTAGCCGACAATGGTTTGACTCAATGTGAAGATACCGAAGCCAATGATGTAGGAACTTGGTCGTTGAGTGATGATGACCGTGAGTTGACCTTTGCGGGAAATGAAACTACTAAAGTGATTCGCTTGAAAGGAATCAGCAAAACCGAGTTTTTGATAGAAACCAGTATAACCCAGGATGGCAAAACCCAAACTGAGATTCATACTTATACCAAAATACAATAGGTAAAGCTAAAAGACATTGTTGGATTGTTTACCAAAATATTCTGACAATTTGATTATATAATAATACAATACACATTCATTTTACATCAATCATCCTAAAAGCCTGGTCGTTACGATCAGGCTTTTTTTATACCCAATAGTACAACATTTTACGTACCTTCGCAGTTAGGAATGGTGAATAAACCAATTACTTTTCCTGGATTCAGTGAAAATTAACAAGCACCCATGTCAAGCATAGCCGAAACAACTCCGCAGATTGAACTCTTTACCCCATCCCTTACTGAGTTTAAACGCCGAAAATCTATTGAGGTAAATATTGGACAAGTACCTTTAGGAAAAGAACAACCCATAAGAGTGCAATCTATGACTACGGTAGACACAATGGATACCGAGGGAAGCATTGCACAATCAATTCGTATGATAGAAGCGGGTTGTGAGTACGTACGCATTACTGCTCCAAGTATCAAGGATGCCCAAAACCTTCAATTGATCAAAAATGGCTTGCGAGAGCGAGGTTATCAAACCCCATTGGTAGCCGATATCCATTTTACTCCAAATGCAGCTGAATTGGCGGCTAAAATCGTTGAGAAAGTACGGGTAAACCCTGGAAACTACGCTGACAAAAAGAAGTTTGAAGTAATAGAATATACCGATGAACAATATCAGGGAGAGCTTGAACGCATTCGGGAACGTTTTGAACCTTTGGTAAAACTATGTAAAGCGCATGGCACTGCTATGCGAATCGGGACCAATCATGGATCGTTGTCGGACCGTATCCTGAGTCGCTATGGAGATACACCACTAGGAATGGTAGAGTCAGCACTTGAGTTTTTACGTATTTGCGAAGACCTAGAGTACTACGATATTGTGATTTCTATGAAGGCCAGCAATCCTCAAGTAATGGTGCAAGCCTATCGTTTGTTGGTGCTAAAGCTCAAAGAAGAAGGGCTCAAACCCTACCCATTGCACCTTGGAGTAACTGAGGCAGGAGAAGGTGAAGATGGCCGAATAAAATCGGCCATGGGGATTGGCGCGTTGCTCGAGGATGGTTTGGGAGATACGGTACGGGTATCGCTTACTGAGGAACCAGAAGCTGAAATGCCCGTAGGACAACAATTGGTCAATCGTTATGTTGGACGCACCAACCACGCCCCCATCCAGCCCATCAACTGGGAGTCAGGCAAATTAAATTATAGCCCTTACCAGTACCAAAAACGGGTAACCCATGAGGTGGTTAATTTTGGTAAAGACAATGTACCACGAGTCATTGCGGATTTTAGCCAGGTAACTGCCATTGAAATGGGTAACTTGAAAGGAATCGGACACTATTATTTGCCAGAACTCGACAAGTGGGGAATGAACGACTTGGGGGCTGATTATATTTATTTGGGGCAACATTCAGTGCCTTTTATGATGCCCAATGGTTTGAAGGTGATCCAAGACTACGCCACTTGGCAGCGTGAATCGGCCCATAAACAAGAGGAAAAGGAAAATATTTTTCCCTTGCTTACCATTGATGAATTCAAACAGGAAACCACCATTCAAGGGTTGCAGTTTCTCAAAATTCGCCTGGAAGACCTCACCAATGCGGTGGTAGCTCAAATAAAAGCCACTCCACAGTTGGTATTGATGCTTGAGACTGAAAACCTACATGCAATGGCTGCCTTGCGACGTCTGTTTTTGGAGTTGATGATTCAGGAAATTACCCATCCAGCCGTGGTAAGTCGTAATTATGAAGGCGAAGATATAGAGTTGGTACAGTTGTATGCGGCAACCGACGTGGGAGGTTTATTGATTGATGGTTGGGGAGATGGTGTTTTGTTATCGAACGTACCTCAGACCAAAAATGCAGATAATAAAACAGCAGATCATCAGGTTATATCCAAAATAGCCCTACTCGAGCAAGCCAAACATTTAAATAATTTGAGTTTTGGAATTTTGCAGGCGGCTCGCACCCGGATGACCAAAACGGAGTACATTTCTTGTCCTTCGTGTGGGCGTACACTGTTTGACTTACAAGAAACTACAGCCATGATTCGTAAGCGTACCGACCATCTCAAGGGGGTAAAAATTGGGATCATGGGTTGTATTGTCAATGGCCCAGGAGAAATGGCCGATGCAGACTATGGTTATGTGGGTTCGGGCAAGGGAAAAATCACGTTGTATAGGGGTCAAACTGTGGTAAAACGAGGAGTGCCTTCAGCCCAAGCAGTAGATGAGTTGATTGAGTTGATCAGAGAAGATGGAAAATGGTTGGAACGGGAACTGGAGCCCAGTTGATGGTCTTCAGGGAGCAAAGGCTGTTGATATTGTAATGAAGAAATCATGCGTTGGAACTAAAAAGAGCACGAGTTAGTGACTAATTCTTGGCCATTGCCTACAAACTTAGAAGAGTCTGCATTGTCAACTCCTGACTATCAATAAAAAAACTACACAGTTACCAAGAAATAGAAATAAGAATAATCTTCGTTTACAGATTTAAAATTGAACCCAAACTTATTGCCCGACTTTCGCGCCATGTCAATAAAGCCTAGTCCGGCACTATTGCGATCCAAATCGGTTTCGTCGTCTTTGTTGCGCTTCATGTTGGCTTTTACCGTTTGTTGGTAGTACTTCAATAGCCCAAACTTATCTAATCCATTGATGTGCTCGAGGCGCTCTTGAATTTGTTCAATTTTCTCATTTTTGATAATATTCCCGGTAGCAATGGCATATTGATTCTTTGGACGACGACCAATGATAAAGATGGGTTCAAAGACTTCTACCTCGCCAGGAGGCAAATGCACTTCTTCTTCCTCTTCGCTCACCGAAGTAGCCGGAGCATTGGCGGGTTGCTCATCTGCGTTTACAGAAACGCTTTCGTTTGCTTTGGCCACTACCTCGGCTTGTTCGTTATCAGCAGGTACTGCATCCGAGTATTTCACAATGTTTTGCAAACACTCAGTCATCACATTAAACACCTTGCGAGTTACCTTCAAATTTTCGCCCAGAGCGTTCATTTTTTTCTCGGCAACTCTCAGTAATGACAAAATAATATCCTGGGTAAACTCACCTTCATACATAAAGATGAGCTTGTGCTCTGCCATTGTCTTACGTAATTCGTCGATGTAGTCCATTGATAATTTTATGATTCGTTGGCTTGTGAAAGAATTTACAAATTGCGTTCCATGTTTGAGTTTGCTCTCCTAAAGTTTCGAGCGAAAATAGCTGGATCAAATCCAACGGGTTCTAAAAACCAATCAGGTTTAATTTCACCCAAATCTATAAAAAAAACGGGAGACACCGTGAGTTTGTGACAGTTGATATTACGATTTGTGTACTGATGTAAGAAAAGAGCCGTCTTTTTAGTTAGTAGTTCGGGGTCAGTAGTTGGTAGTTTTTTTTTTAATCCATAGACTCTTTAGTTCACAGTCGATGGTCCATAGTTTCTTTAGTTGGTAGCAATGAAGTGAAAAACGTAAAATGAAAAGTGGACGCCTCGCGCAACCATTTAACAATCAGCCGTAGGCGGAACAATTTAACCATAAGCGCAGCGAAACAATATAGCCATTCAACAATTTAACCATAAAACAATGCACCCTTCAAAATTTCTTTCGTAAGATCTTCATTTCAGCCATGGCGCTTTCTAACATAGATAAATTAATTTGAGTAGTTTGGTTTTCATCGGCTTGGGCCTTGGCATGGGTCAAAATATCGTCAATTTCACCGTAATTAAAAGGGCCATAGTTTCTGCCCATTAGTTTGGCCATGCCATTTCCTTGGTAGCTATAACCAAGAGGGATTGTATTGGCCCAATAAAGGACTGCTTCATTCATGCTGGGGCGGCGCTGACGACGTCGTGCTTCTTTGGCTTCAGCTTGTTGTAGCGACTTATAATACCGTTCGGTGTATAAATCTTTGATATCCAGACTACTCTCCTGGCAAAACTGCACTACCCCTATCTGAAAGTGTACCGTATCACTCAGTCTTTGGCTTCCTGATTTTTGAGCTATCTCAATGGTTTTTTTCATCACCAAGTCGATTTGCTCATGCGTAAGGGCATAAGTATTGGCTAATTTTCTTGAGGTAATTTTGTCCTTTTCGAATTGATATGCCTCGGGTAAGGCGTTACGCCAAGCCGCTTCTGCTTTGGTATAGGATAGTACCTTAGGAGGTGGAGCAACTTCTATTGGTGGAGCAGGGGCAGGTGCTTCCTCGGGAGTGGTAGGTGCTCCATTTTGTATTTGAGCAAGCTTTTCCGGAGAAACAAGTTGTACTGTTTTGCCTGGTTCGGAGGTCACTTCGTTTTTAGATTTTTTCTGCTTTCGCTCTGTTTTCAGTAGCTGATGAATTGAAGCCCGTATCTGGTCCCAATCCAGGTTACGCAAAACACACCTATCGCGCAACTTTGGTTCAATGGCATTATCATAAAATAAATCTCGGTAGGGGCCCGAAGGCGTAGCTTTTTGGGCCTGGTGTATCACTTCCTCTATGTCCGCCTTGGCCAACGATACACTTTTCCCCAATACCGTAGGCAAGTTAAGGGGGTTATAGCGCCAACCTGTGGGCATGGCTGCATCCCATAGCATTTTTTGGGCAAAAGCGTCTTTATCGAGCTGGGCAGCACTCATCAGGTCACGAGGAGCAGAATACTGATCACCTGCTTTCTCGACCTCGTTTTGAAGTACCATTTGCAAATGTTCATGAAAGTCTAAGGTAGTTTCTTTTTGGTGATCGGCCATCAAACAAGCTTGTTTGAGCACATTACGAATCTGGGCGCCAGTCAGGCGATATTGCTGCCCCAAAGAACGAGGGATGCCCTCGTGGGCGTAAGTATACACTTTGGGTAAGAGTTTGGTCCAAAGCTCAATCCGTTCGGGTACCTCAGGTTGAGGAATGTATAGCTTTTGATTGAAGCGTCGATAAAAGGCCTTATCAAAGTTTTTGTCAAAATTGGAAGCCAGTATCACCAATCCCGGAAATCGCTCGATCCTTTGTAACAAATTGCTTATATCCAAATTGGCATAACGATCCTTGCTATCTCCCCCCTCAGACCGTTTGCCCATCAACGCATCTGCTTCATCAATGAACAAAATACTGGGCTCGCCCTTCAGCCACTCAATGGCTCGCTGGAGTTCATCAAACACCTTATTCAGGTTTTGAGAGGTTTCACCAATGTATTTAGACACCATAGAAGCCACATCTAACTGGTAGGTTTTGAGACCCACATGACGGCCAATGGTAGACGCAATCAGGGTTTTACCCGTACCAGGTTCACCATGTAGTAATAAAATAAACCCTTGTTTGAAATTACCGCTGGCTTCTGGTTTATTAAAAAAGTCTTGAGCAGCCTTGGCATAGACAATGGCTGGTTTTAGGGCCTCCTTGATTTCAGGTTTGAGCACGATATCGTTCAGGGTTACGTCTGATTGAAGTAGCTGAATGGGGAGTTTTTGGTTGTCTTCGGGCTGGGGCATGGGGCCACCCATAAAATAACGAAGGTAGTTGTCGGATATTCGGAACGGTAAATTGATCCAATTGGGAGGGGTAGCCCCCATTCCTGGTACTTGGTTGGCATTGAATGTTTCCAAGACTCCTTGTTGAAACATCGTATGCGACGAAGTGAACTGTTGCATAAAATCCGCCTGAAGCTGGTAGTTGGTACCCGCCCAAATAAAAAGCAAAGTCTGAATGGTAGGGATAAAACGGTACTGAAACGGTTGAAACTCTCCTCCAAACAACATGCGCATTTCCGCATTGTTGATATGCTGCAAAAAGGGTTTGAAGGCCGTTCCAGGCATCCCAGAGGCCATTCCTAAGGCCAAGGCAAGCCGCTCTATGCCAGTTTGCCACCCCTTTTGATGAGCGTATTGAGCATAAGGGTGAGATTGGGTCAGAGTCGGATATCCCAGTAATTGCTCTATTTCAAAAAGATCATCAGGACGGCTCAGTCGTTGCTCGATGATGGTAGCCAACCAATTAAATTCCAGATGCAACACTTGGCGGGAAGCAGGGCCAGGTTGATTGGAATGGGGCGAGGGTAAATTCGCTTCGTTACTCATGATGTCATTGCTTGATGTTTTTTAACTATGCCTTTATGCTACTAGACATTTTTCGTTCGTGACGAGACAAACGAACGAAAAATGTTTAATAGTATGTTATATTTTAAAACTTAAGAAAAATGTTTCACTTTACAATCATAAAACATAATAATATTGGGTAAAGTTTAGCAAAAAAGCTATATTTATTGCACTACCCTACATCAAACTTTATTCATGGCTGATTTTTATCAACAACAGGTATTTCAAGATCCCACCCCAGCTGGAATATTTGGAGAAATCCTCGCCCATAAATGGGACAATGAAGGCCATTTGGTAATGTATTTCAAAGACTTGTATTTGGGAGACCCTTCGTTTGGATTAGATTTTTTGTTGGGAAATTATGTTACCAATTTACTACGTTCCCCTTCAGTAACCCTCACCAATTATCTGAATGCCCTGCCCTCTAAAGATGGTTTTGACTTTGAGCTGGAAGGACACCCCTGGGAAGAGGACAATGTGACGTATCATTATGATGTGAACCTCCGAGGAGTGACTCGGATCTTTCGGCAGGACCACGAGAACCCACCTCAAACCACTTCTAAGTTACTAAACAAAACGCCTGAATCTACCCATGAAGTCCCTCAACGGGCCCATACGGTAGATGAGTTTGGGTGGTTGATCCTAAGTTATGGCAGTGAAGAAAAAGATGCTCCGGATTTTGATACCCTCAAAAAAATCATCCGAAGTTTTAAAAAGGACCTGGGGCAATTTCTGGGCGTACAAGAAGAAGGGAAACAGGAATTGGCTGGCAAAGAAGGGATTTGGGACTTTTTAGGGGTATTAGAAAAACAACGTAGCCCTCACGGAGCACAAGCTTTTGACAATCGCAAGACCAACGAGGTGCTCAACGGTATTTTGCAAAGGCTGGAGGGCCTCTCTAGTAGACCAGAAGTCACTAAAGACAAGTTTTTGCTTCAAGATATTCAGCGGGTGATTGAATACATTGTGCATTATCAAAACCGGGAAGGGGATGCCTTTGTGGCAGCCCATAACATCATTGATTTGATTGTGGCCGGACGGGCCAAGCAGGTCAACCGGGTCAATTTGGTAAAAACCCTGGGAGACATTCGGCAAGCATTGACCCTATACCTCAAAGGGGAATTGCAAGTCCCTTTACTGGCCCTGCTCGACAAACAAACCTCCGAAAGCATCGACCAAGCTCGGGAAAAAGCCAAAAGCAAAGCCCCAGAAAGTTCAACCCAAAATTCAACCAAGAACTCAACCAAAAACTCAGCCGGAACCGATCACCGTAAAACCAATGCTTTTTTGGCAAAACTCAAAAATGGGTTGGCTACCATTGAACAGTTGTATGCTCGAGACCAACCTTTTATTGCGTATTTGGTACAGGATATCCAAGAACGTATTCAAGCCTACCAAACCCGGGACCTGAACCCGGTAGTCAAACAAGTAAGAGAAAAGCCGAAGCTGGACCCGATTACGCTCCAAAATCAAAACGATCAGGTATACGAGTTGATGGCAGCATTGATTGACAAGCAGCGACAACACGGTGATTTGTTTGATAAATCCAAGGACGAACAAGACAAGGTACTAAAGCAAATCATTGTCGATCTCAAAAAAAACCCGGTGTCCATCATTACTGGGTATACCTTTAACTCCGCCGACCGGGCTGAGATATTACAACGCTTTCAACAGTGGAACTTACGCGAGGAAGCCAAAAAAATCTCACCCCAATTATTTGCCTCGCGGGAAGCTGCGTTCAAGGCTGCTGAAGCCGAAGCCAAGACCCTTTTTGATGAATCGGACATGACGATGTGGGAAGTGAACCAAAAAATGGAAGCACTCCATTTGGAAGGGGTCGTATTATTGGTGAAAAAAGGCGTATTGGGAATCAAAGATTTGTTTCAGCCCAAAAACTGGAAAAAACTATTTGAACAACATGGTGCCTACGACGTAGTACGCCAAATTACCTATCAGGAGGGGCTGATCTATGGGCAAAGAGGCAAGCACTATAGCCCTATGTACGATTACGTAAGTGGGCAAAATATGAATGATTACGAAAAATCATTGAAGGAGCCCCCGTCACCGACCAGCACTCCGGCCTCGGGTAATCAAATGCCCTCCCAAACTTATCGTGACCAACTCAAAGAACTGGTGATTGACTATTACCTGCGGTATCGTTATGCCCAGCAACGGGTAAAAAGGAGCCATGTAGATCGGTTTTGGAGCAACAATTACCGAGGCACCATGAACGACCAACGAGTGAGCCTGGGTACGGCCAAAAGCCGGCAAAAATATTCGGAAAGTTTGGTTACCAGTACTCATAAAGCGTTTCGGGAAGTAGCCAAAGCGTATTTTTTGAATGAGGACTTTGACACCAGTGAACGTACCGGATTTTGGGGTTCATTGGTAGAAGGGCTCGCTGAAGCCACTTTTTGGAAAGATTATGCCACCAATACCGACTTTGCCCAAGAGGTAGCCACTGCCATGCAATTTCGGGGGTTGCCCTTGAGCAAAGAGCAAATAGACCGGACCCGGCAAAGCATTGCCGAGAAAGTAGGGGCGGGCATTGGCGCCAGTATCCCGGTGATGGCCGAAATTATGGTAACTACCTTGATTACCCAAGGGATTGGTACCTTACCTGCTTTGGCCAGAGTAGGCAATGCTTTTTATGGGGTGGTCAGCAAAATACCCCGAATTGGCAGTCGTTTGGCTACAGTCATTCGTTCGTCTATTACCAGTACGGTGGCTTTTGGGCTGGCCGGACAAGATGCTTCGGCGGGTTTTGGGGAGGGGTTGGTTCAAGGCCTGATTGGGGGCAAACTCCCCCTTTTGAAGGTATTGCAACAAGCCCAATACAAGGTCATCATCAATGGCATCATCAATAATCTCGGCATTCGCTACGCAGCCCACATTGCTTCGGAAACCGCTCAGGAATACGGGGGTGATTTGATGTCAAACCTAATGAAAGAAAGTAGTGTAAAACAGGCGCTACGATTGACTTTTGGTAAAACGGCGGACCAAGCGGGAGAAAAATTACTGGTCACCGCGTTGATTTGCGCGGCCTTTGGTAAGGCCAGTGCCATCAAAGGGTTGGTAGCCGATACCACCCAAAACCTGGAAGTGAAAAGAAATGCCGCCAAAAGCAAGGAAACCAAGGCAGCCTATGAAAAAGCCCTGGCCTTGCTGAACATGGTGGGGCGTTTTCAAACCGAGGGTGCTACGATGGCCCCGGTGATTCCTTACCAAGTACAAAAAGCCCCTGAAATTCCTCCCAAGCTGGAAGATAACCCTCAACTGACCTTGCTCCACCAAAAACTCAAGGAACGCAAGGCCAAACAAAATACGTTGGAAGAGGCCTTGGGGGATTTGAAAAAACAGGTAGGTATACAAATAGAATACAACAATCCCAGTATTGTCGGAACCACAGTGCAGGTGCATTATACTCCCAAAACCGTAGGTTTTGGCCCCTTTAGATTAACTGCCATCGAGACCGTACGGGTAAGAGTGGGGCCCGATGCCACCGTCCAAAATATCAAAGAACACTTGGCCACCATTCGCTATATGCAAAGCTACCGAGGATTATCGGGGCGAATGAAGGTTTTTGGACAGCAATTTTTGAATGCCATGGGCTGGCACCGAACTCCTGCCCCTGGTACCGCCCTCTGGGAAGCCAAACAAGAAATCGAGAAGCTTTCCCGCATCCTCATCAGTCGGGCCAACGCCATCGAGCAAGGTCGATTCGACCCAAATAAAGCGGGAGAAATCGCAACGGAGCTGGAGATGATTCAAGCCCAATTGGCATTTTATGAAGGCATTGCCCACTCGGTAACCAAGGATTCGAAGGGGAAAGGGTATGTGGCAGTTAATGATCAAAAATATGACAATATTCTTTTAATTGCAGCCTTAAATGCTATGGCATATTGGATGCCCAAAAAACCAAAAGAGTTTCAGAAAAGACTTCTTACTAGTAAAAAACTTTCAGATGCTGAAATAGCAGACTTATATCAAAAAATGTTAGATGAACCGCCTTTCCACCTTGTTGGGGATACACTTAAAGTAAAAATACAAAAAGATATCGAGAGTAAAGACGCAAAAAAATATAGTAGTTGGAAAAAGAAAATATATGATCACTTGAGTGGTAAAAATGCTAAATCTACGTTTAACAAGATTCAAAATCTTGGCAGTAATAAAGAATCTGAAACAGTTAAAACTGAAACCATAAATTCAGAGAAAATAAAACCATTCAAACCAAAATCTGACGAAATTAAAGATACAAATGAAAAACAACTAGAAAAATCAAAGCGAAGCACTGAAAATATTTCTGATTGGATTAAACCCGAATTACAGCCTGAATTTAAGGAAGCAAAAGATAATGCTCTTAATAATAAAAGTGAAGATGACGTTTTGCGTTATTGGCAAATTGTACTCAAAATTATCGCGCACAAGCATTTTACCAAACAAAAATGGTCTGAACCATTAAAAAATACTAAAGTAATATCTAATCCATTTTTAATTGACTTCAGCATAAATTCTATGAAGCGTTTTATCAAAGAGCTTGATTTAAAAATAGATCCTTACTCAGATATATCTGACATAGAAGGTAAGAAGTTGCTATTTAGGCTTTTTAGAATGTATATTTCTACAAGTATGCTAAGCGTAAATTTCGAAACCATACATAACTTTTTAGGTATATCCTGGAAAAAAATCGGCAT
>CALDJV010000912.1 GCA_937899305.1 uncultured Cytophagaceae bacterium | reverse complement strand
TTTGACTTCAAGTTGAGGGTTCGTCTTTGGTCCACAGCCGACTATTTTTGATCAGTTAAGTGGTTGTTTCCAACTTGTGAAACTGAAAGGTTATTTTTTATCATTCCTAAAAAGGAAGTGTAAACCCGTTCAATGGCTATTTTCCTTCCATCACCTTAAAAATCTCCTCCGCAATCAAAGCATAATAATCATCTCCAAAATGAACCTCATCTGGGAATACTTTGTCTAAATCCAGCTTGTCTTTCTGGGCACGATCAAGCAGGGCTTTATGAAGGTTGATAAAACTACATTGGTGTTTTTGGGCTAGTTTTTTCAAAACAGGTAAATAAGCAATGGCTTTTTCGTTGTATGAAGTGGTAAAAGGAGTAAAACTAAATAGGATTACCGCTATGTTTTGAGCTTTTAGTTGGGTGATGATGCGCTCCATTTGTTGCTCGAAGAAGGCGGTTGTCCAGCCCGAATAGGCGTCGTTGATACCAAACATCAACGTAACGAAATCCGGTTTTTTGGCCAATACCAATTGGCTTAGGTTTTTGGCGCCCTGATCGCTTCGCCAACCATTATGCCCTTCTTTGACGACTTTGAGAGTAGCGTTAGGGTATTGCTGCTTGAGGAGCCGCTCCAACACATAAGGATAGGGGTTGGCCACTGTACCAAAACTTCCTACTTTGTAGCCATTGGTGATGCTATTGCCAAAACAAACCATTTTGGTGGAATCGCCTTTTTGCAAAGCCTTCAATAGCGAGTCTATGGGGCCTCGTACATGATCCAGGCAAACCGTTTTTACGCCTTTGATAGTCAAGGTATCGCCTTCGTTTTCACAAGTTTTTTGAGTAGTCATTGAAGCCTCATTTTGGTTGTTTTCAGGGGTATCCATTGTATCTGGTTTTAAAGGTTGCGATACGGCCTGAGTGATCGTATCTTTAGTCGTAGAGATTTTTTTTGGTATTGTATCAGTCTGGTCAGTTTGCTCCGACCTACTGCCACAAGCCCAAAGTAGTAGGCTTACGCAAAACAAAGAAAAAAAACGCATGATTATAGTCAATTTGTATTTCTTGATATGTAACAATTTAGTAATTCGTAAAAAATAAAGTTTCGCTTCTATTAGTCCATAGTTTTCTCTGGCCTGGAGTATTTTGTCGCTTCACTCATTGTTAAATGGCTATATGATTGAATGGTTAACGCTTCGCTTATTGTTGTATGGTTAAATTGTTGCGCTAGGCTATGACTTATTGCTATTGTTCCGCCTTCGGCTCATTGCTACATTGTTAAAGCTCTCCTGACGAAGGAAGGATCTAGTTCCTTCGGCTTCGCTCAGGACTTCGGGTTGCGCGAAGCGTCCACTTTTCACTTTACGTTTTTCATTTTTCATTCAATTAGTGGACTAAAAAAACTACTCTAACGTACCCAAATTGACCCAGCCTTCGGGAATTTTTCCCTTGCTATGGAGGCGAGCTACCTGGTCGGCTCGTCTCAAAACATCTGGGATACGGTATTCACTTACCATTTGTAGGGCAATGTCCTTAGCCGTATCCAAGGAAATCAAGTGCCCTGCACTCACATATTCAGGTTTGATTCCAGTTTGAGTACGCAATGCATATCCCACCGTTTTTCCCTCATTTTCGATGGCCAAAAGGCTCCCTTGGGGTTCGCCTACAACTCCCGAAAAACGTAATAAGCTTTTTTTGGCCACCCCCATTGTAGGTAATCCAGTTTTTACTCCCAGCCAGCAAGCTACCCCAAAACTTCGAGGATGAGCGATACCGTGCCCATCTACTACCAGCAAATTGGGACTGGGAATGGCATCATCCTGTAATAAACGATTGACCAAAGCCAACAATGGGGGACCTTCCCGGAAACAAAAAAAACCTGGAACATAGGGGGCAGTGACTTGAGTTACCCCACTATAGGTCTGAATGGCTTCTCCCTGGTAATGTTGAAGATCTCCTGCAATGTAGGCTAAATCCCCTTCGTATTGAATGTCCAGCCCCAATATAATATTGCCTGCTTGTGGTTGGTATCCAGCCCCTGCTTGAGGAATGGTTACCTGGCGGGCCATTTGATTTTGCTCTTGGGTCCACAAACTTTCTATATCATCCATTTTCTAAACTATAAATTTAAAAACTGATCACCGCTTTTCAGCGAATTTCTTTTTTCTTACGTTAACTTAAAACGTTGAAGTTGTCTTGACTTCATCACTTAAAACAAACTTACACATTATGAAAAAACAAATCATTAAACTTTGGATATTTGGCTTGTTATTGACGGGGTGGTCTGCTCAAGCTCAACAGATTTTCAAAGGAAAAATTACTTACAAAACTACTTTTACCGGGGATGAAAAATTGGTAAATCAAGCCAAGGGATTTATGCCAGAACTAGAAGAAATTGTAACTGATGGTAAAAATTTCCGGATATTAGATGAAGGCGGTTTTGTAACCAAAGAAATACTATTTGAAGCGGGCAATGAGTTTTATTACTTGATTAGTGCCAAAGATGAAACCATTACCAAAGAAAAATTTCGCAAGCGAAGAAAAAGATCGCGTCCACCTGTGTTCAAAAAGACCGAAGAAGTAAAAACTGTAGCTGGGTTGACCGCACGCAAATATGAGGTATGGCGTAAAGAGAAAAAGCGGGCTGAAGTATGGGTGAGCGAAACATATCGCTGGAACCTGGAAAACCATCCTTATCGTTTCAAAAAAACCTTGATGCTAGATGCCAGTACTTCGGATCTAGACAACAAAGTGTTACTTGGGTTGAACTTTCCTCACCCAACCGGAAATGCTGAGATCACCGTATGGGCCAAAGAAATTACTACCAAGATTCCTAAAGGTGCTTTCAAGTTACCTGATTTTCAAATGATAGATCGTTTTAAGGATCTCAAAAAATCTGAGAGTTCCAATGATGGTGGGAAATAATCATCATTGATTAAACCGATGAAAAAAGCCATTAGCTAAGTTTAAGTTATTCGTGAAAAAAAAGTTTCGTTTTGACTTCAAGTTCAGGGTTCGTCTTTGTCCACAGTTGACAGTCCATAGTCCACAGACGAAGATTTTGAGCAAGATGCTTATGTTTCTAACTTGTTGAAATCGAAAGGTTATTTTTTCAACTTTACTAATGGCTTTTTTTAGTTTACAAATAAGAAAAAACGAAAAACGCTGGGTGAGTAGGTTTATTTTTGTTCGATGAACTGTCCTTTCTTGAGTACCTCAACTCGGACCTTATTTTTCTGTACATCTTCGTGGTAAAACCAGGCATCCCGCATTTGTTTTTTAGAAAACAATACCAACTGATCTCCTTTGTGTTTAGAATCGTCTTGGGTAGAATTTCCGTAGCTCAACAACACTTTGGCTTTCACCTTTTTACCAAATTCAATGACTCCTACCCAAGAATCGCCTCCACCCACATAACTTACTCCATTCTTGTCTGAATCTTCGGGCCAAGCTACTCTAAATACCCCAATTCCTCCTGGTGCTCCATTGGCAGGTAAGTTGTATTTGCCATATTTGAGGCGATATGTTTTACCCCAGGCTACATCCAAGGCGCCAAACTTTTGCTTAACATATTGGGCTACTGCGTTCAGTACCTTTACTGCTGATTCGGGGTTGGCCAAACCATCGGGCGTGGTACGTGGTTTTTGAGGGTTCCAAGGTTGCTTAAACATTTTGCTACGCCAGTAACCCATTTTAGAAGCCCAAGCATAAAACAAAAATGCTCCTTTGCTATCTACATTCATTTTTCTATCCCAATTTTGCAATGCCTTTTTGGCTTCCTTACTGAGCTCGTTTTTGCCGTATTTGTCAATGGCTGCGTACAAGTCATCCAGTATCCGGTCGGCCAGTTCAGAGCGTGTGTCTAATTTGTATTGTAGTAGTTCATCAAACGTAATAGATTGGTCCTCGTCTAGCATACGTACCGAACGTTGAGGACGAAAACCCATTCTGATAGGAGCCATGTAAGGAGGAAAATCCTTGGGGTTCAATAAGCGAGGAAAGGTAGACGACCAAGGAGGGTCATTGGCGTTTTGCAACCAACCCTGAGCGGGGTTTTTAATCTTGGGTAAATCTTTATAAGGATGTACCTTGGTCCACAAGGTTTTGTTGGTATTACCAGGCACAATTCGGTTCCAAAACTTCCAACCACCTTCAGCCCGTACGGGTACTTGTCCATTGAACACATAAAATATGTTACCGGCTTTATCGGCATACATGACATTCCAAAAAGGGATTTGCCCCATTTTCAGGGCTTTTTCAAACTGTTTGAGGTTTTTAGCGGTGGCCATTTTCCACCATTGTAATCCTACATTGGGCGTGTTTTTACCTACCAAACGTATTGCCAAGGCCTTGGTTTTTCCTTGTTTTACAACCGGGCCATGCACCGAGCTATATACATCAATGGTTTGAGTTTTTATTTTGCCGTCTTTACCCTTTATTTTAATAGTAGCTTGACCTTTGTCAAATTGTTTCACGACTCCATCCATGACGTAACCACCATCTTTGAGTTCCAACTCATACGTATCGGCATTGTCAATGGTATTGTCGGTATGGCTCCAGCCCAGGTACTCATTAAAACCAATGGCGATGCCGGGCAAACCCACCAAACTGACTCCATAAATGTTGTGTTGAGGAGTGAGGGCGTGCATCTCGTGAAATAAAAATTCTCCATACCAAGGCAAGTGTGGATTTTGTACCAACATCGCATGTTTGTTGGCCGATCGGGAAGGAGCCACTGCGTAAGTATTAGAGCCTTTGTCTTTCCATCGTTGTACCCGGCCAAGTTCCGAACCACCCACAAATCGAGTAAAGATTACATAAATCATGTGTAGGTTGATGTCATCAGTGGTAATGGGCAATACCATCTTGTTTTTTTGCTTGATTTTATCAGGGAACTTGTCCGCATACTGATTCATGCCTTTTACAAAAGCGGTAAAAAGTTTCTTTTGAGTTTTGTTTTGTTTGGACCACCAATCTTTAGCCAATTTAGGAAATTGCATCGTATGTACCAACATGTCATTTCGCAGATATCGTTTCCCCCAGTATTCGGCGGCTCTCCCGCGCGACTTGGCAAACAACTCTAAAATAACGTTGGCGTGATCGTGCATATGGGTCCAGCCCATGGCCATAAACAGGTCCTCATTGTTTTTTGCATAAATGTGTGGTACCCCCCAGGTATCCCACACAATACGAGTTTCTTTGATTTTTGGCTTAGCGCTTTGCCCTTGTACATAGCAGGACATCAACGTTAATAGGAGTAAAAAGTATACTTTGGGTGTTTTCATAGAGATATGATTTTTAGAGCGTATCTTTTCAATACTTGATCCACTTTGTTAAGATGTTTATTTTCAATTGCTTATATATGTAATGCCTGAACTCGTTTTTTGTTCATGTCCAGGAGTGAGCGCAATTTGTCCAAAAAATGAACAAGGTATGGTAAGTAAGGTTAAAAAAATAACCCTGCGATTTTCAACAAGTTATAGACTATTGCTCCGCTACGCTCATTGCTAGTTCCTTCGGCTTCGCTCAGGACTTCGGGTTGCGCGAAACGACAAAATACTCCAGGCCAGAGAAAACTATGGTCCATCGACCGTGGACTATGGACTAAAGAAAACGAAACTTTATTTTACGAATTACCAGGCAACAATCAATCTACAAAGTAAAGTGTAAAAACCAGAGGTAAACGGCGGGATTTTTCAATTATTGATTTGGTTTTTTGACAATCTTTCATTATCTTTGTTAAACAATTGAGCAAGAACAGATTGTAAAAGCACAATCATTATCTCATTGAAAATATTTGTTAGCATTCTTTACGATGTTTCGTCGTAATTGCAGTAACGCTCTCCGACCATCACCATATGGCAATGTCATTCAGCGTGTTCTAGTCTACTACTACCCCTGGTAGAATTGAGAATAGCTGAACGGGCAAAGCCCTATTCGGTCATTTCTACCAGGGGTAGTAGTAGACCCCACACGCCTACAGTGATTCCCAATGATCCCAGGCAAGAAGTAACAAATTAATTTTCTCAAATTTTCTTCTAATGTGAATTAATCATAGTCATCTAATAATCAATCATGATTTTATGAAAGTAGATGTCTGTTGAGGTAATTTTCAAACTGAGTTAGCATTTTTTGCGATGTTTCGTCGCAGTAGTAGTTATGCTTTCCAACCATCACTAGATGGCAATGTCATTCAGCGTATTCTATCCCCAGGGGGTGTTGGTTTACCCTAGAATTAGCTGAATGGGCAAAGCCCTATTTAAAGGGTAAACCAACACCCCCTGGGGACCCATACGCCTACAGTGATTATCACTAGTCGCGAGTGAGTAGTAACCAAGTTTGAATAAAAACCCCCTCTTCAAAGAAAAGAGCACAGAAGAAGAACAAGGAAAAAGAACAGAGAAAACACAAAAAAGAAATTTGTTACATCACATTGTTTTCAAATTGAGTTAGCATTTTTTGCGATGCTTCGTCGCAGTAGTAGTCAAGCTTTCCAAACATCACTATACGGCAATGTCATTCAGCGTATTTTAGCGGTAGGGACGTCATCCCCGCCTCCCTCTTAGCTGAATAGGCAAAGCCCTACAAGGAAGGTGGGGATGACGTCCCTACCGCCCCATACGCCTACAGTGATTCCCGCTAGTCGGAAGTGAGTAGTAATCGTTTTTGAAAACAAGTTAAATAAATGAAAGTATTTTGAACTGAGTTAGCATCTTCTACGATGTTTCGTCGTGGTCGTAGTCAAGCTTTCCAACCATCACTAGATGGCAATGTCATTCAGCATTCTCTAATAGGTAGGGCGTGTCTACCTATTCCTCCACTGCTGAATAAACGTTGTTCTTTGGCGGAATTGGTAGACACGCCCTACCTATCCCGAATGCCTACAGTGATTACCACTAATCGTGAGTGAGTAGTAACGCAGTTTAAAGTAGCTGAAATCATTTATTTGACGATATTTTTACTAAGTTGAGTTAGCAGTATATGTGATGTTTCGTCGCAGTAGTAGTCAAGCTTGCTTTACATCATTAGATGGCAATGTCATTCAGCGTGTTTTAGTACTCGTGCGCTGAGACATAAGGCTAAATTAGCTGAATAGGCGTGGTCCTTCTGTAACCTGATGTCTCAGCGCACGAGTACCCACCCGCCTACAGTGATTGTCACTAATACAGGTGAGTAGTAACAACAACTTAGAGCGTTAGAAAATGGGACCCAGTTAGCCGGGTAGACAATGAAAGATTACAATAGTAATCTGGCTTTTTTAAAGTTTTAGCGAATAAAGGGAGGCATTCCCTGATGGTTTTGATGATGAATATTCAAAGATATGACAATGTTGAACAACGCTTTATTAGAAAATTTTCCTCCAAAAGATGACAAGGATGTTTTTGATATTATTCAATTCATCAAAAAATCACCTTTGGCTAAAGACTATTGGCCTATTTTAAAAAGCTTGTACAAAAAGACAGAAGCCTACGTACTGGGACTTGCCCCCGATGAAGTGTATGCCATAGATCATAATCAATTATTGATGTTGACCCACCTGATTTTTAAACTAGATCAGGCTGATATCAAACATCAAACAAGTCCGTTTCCTACTCAAGCTACCCTACGCTATATGAAACGCCGCGCCCGCCGTTGTTTGCGTATGTTGGCGAAAACACATCCCCAATTCTATTTTGACATTGTTTCCAAACTCATTACTTTCCAATCGGGTAAAACGTCACTCAACAAAAACAACCAATGGGTGATGATGGATGTGTTGTTTGGTAATTCACGACGCGCTCATCAAAAATCCCATGGACAGGGAGGATATCATTTTGATCCCGAGGCCTATCACTTACACCAGAAAGAGGAGGGACAGCCTCAAATTTGGGATACCCAACTGAATTTTGTACAAGAGCTCTTGATGAAGGACCTTCCTTGGGAAGTGTATGAATTTGCCATTAAAGTGTTGGGGCGTCATCAAGCCAATCCAACTCAACTGAGTGAAACCATACTCGAGAAGTTTTTGAATGCACCTTCTCACTGGTTGAAAAGAGTAGCTACCCACCTCACTTACCAAACCTTTTTGTTTCAAGGAGTTAAACCTGCCCTGTTTGCGGGTATGTGGTTTTATAGCAGCGCTGCTATTCGCAAAAAAATTGAAGAGGTAGATGCCAATCGTCCTCAGAGAGATGCGGACTGGTACAAAGAATATGGCAAACAACTGTACAAATTTAGTTTCAATGAATTACGCAAAGGGAACAATTCCCGTCGAGTGATTCAGGCCCTGGAACAAGTGCAGCAAAAGTATAGTAAAGAGATTCAGCCAGATAGTCTCCTGCCTATTGCTCCAGCATTGTTTCAATCAAAACATACTGCTTTGCATGAACTGGCGTTGCGGGGTGCCGATTTTGCCCAGCAAAACGAAGCTTTACAATGGTTAGAAGCCTTAGGAAACGAGGCCGCTCCGAGTTTGTATCAAAAGCTTGCGAAAAAGTTGATGAACAAATTCAAAAAGAAGAATATATACTCCAACGAAATAGAGCCTTATGTGTACAATGAGTCAAAGTATGCTTGTGACTTCGGTTGGCGCCTTGCTGATAGGGTATCTTCTATTTGGAGTATGTACAGTATTTGGGACAAGCTGGGTCGTTATCAGAGTTATAATCGAGTAAAGCAGGAATACTTTGTCAATGCCATTACCTCGGAGGCCGGGGCCAAGGCATTTATTAAGTATTTTACTCAAAATAGCTATACGCTCAATTACATCCAAAACTATGCGCTGGATGACGTTATGCGAGTGGGGTTGCCCAAAGTCCAGGAGTTTATTATGGCCGATTTGGTTAAAAACTTTCAAGCAAATCCGTTGGGTCACTTACAACGGATGTCTAACCTGACCGAAAGCCTCCGGGATAAGGTAGTTGAGGCTGCTTTGAGTAATCTAAAAAATAAAAATGTATTCGAGGCCTATTGGGTAGTCAATTCTGGACTATCGATAGCCGATAGCAATACTTGGGCCCGAGGCATTGTGATGCGAATTTTGGCTACAGCGCATTTGAGTAGCCGAGCGATCGAGAATATTTCAAACCAAATGTTTGAATATAGTCAATCTCTCATCGATGAGATCCTCCGTTTTTTCTCGGAGTTAGATCATAAAGATCGACGCAGGAAGTATTTTATGAAGCAACTTGGTAACAAGTTGAGCAATGAGGTACAAACTGCGGCTCATATTTCAGTAGATTTGTTGGCTGAAGTGATGCAAAGCATGGGCTTTGATACTTTACTTCGCCTTACGGCTACTGCAGATGCGGATGCCTGGAAAAACTTAAGTAAATCGGTTTATAAGCAGTTATTAAACAAACAGCATGAAGTTGGTTTCTGGAAAAATATCTTAGAGCGGGTATTGGAATCCGAAAACGAGATATTGAGTAACCGCTTGATTGATGATCAAGAGTTTTTTAAATTGTTTCAGGAACAAACCGATGCTACTGTGATTGAAATCACCCACCCTGTATTTGAGCAGGTGTTGTTGGGTTGGGTCAAAAACCACGAGGCGGTATTTACAATGGGGTCGGCTCCTTTGAGGACCTTGTGTTTCCATAAATTACCCACCTTGCGTCAATGGGGACTTGCCAAGGCCAAAAACCTAGGGATTAACCTCAACTTTGGATTGCAAATGCTGGAGTCGGGTATTCCTGATACTATGCAGGCTTCCCAAGATTATTTCAATGGGCTACCCGAAGGATCAGATCAAGAATCGGAAGCGGCATTGGCGTTGTGCGATAGTCCTAGTAAAGAGGTGCGGACATTTGGAATGGAGTTTCTAGCTCAACGCAAAGAGAAATTCAAAGATCATCCTCAGGTATTGGCATTTTTGTCTGAACATGCCGATGCTTATGTGCAGGCTTTTGTATCTCAGGAAATTAGCCTACAGCAATTGAATCAGCCTTTTGTAGAGCGGTTTGACAAAGAAGTGTTGAGAATGAAAAACCGCAGTCGCAAAGCCAAGGAGCATACCAAAAAACGAGTAGCAGAAACCTTGCAAGTAGATGTAGAAGTACTCAAAGAGGTAGCGCGTTCAGGTGGAAAAACCGACGCAGAATGGGCGGTATTGCAACTTACCAAAAAAGCCCTGGCAGGAGAGGAAATCGAAGGTTTTAGTTTGGATTAGTCTAAGAAAGGATCTTAGTTTCTGCAGCCAATGGTTAAATGGCTCTATTGTTACATTGTTCCACTACGCTCATTGTTAAATGGTTGCGCAAAGCGACGTAAAACTATGGACCATTGACCATCGACTGAAAAGCTAAAAACTACCAACTAAAAAAACTATAAACAAAGCCTTATTTGTTACGAATTATTTCATAATAAATTTTACCCTGAAGACCCTCAGGGTATTTTTTTGTCCCAACTAATTGTATACCTTGCCGCCTCAATATTAGATGACAGAAGTCGATACGACTTCATAAAGAAAATCGAATCATAGAAAGCGTTTAGTTAGAGAAAAGATGGAGAGTAATATGAAACAAACAACCCAACATATTATGATGGTTCGTCCGGTTAGCTTTGGGTACAATCCTCAAACCGCCGGAAACAATGCTTTTCAGAAACAAATGCCACAAGACAACGAAGTGTTGGCAAAAGCCCAAGCAGAGTTTGACGGCATGGCAAAAATGTTACAAGAAGCAGGGGTGGATGTATTGGTATTTGACGATACCCCTCAACCACCCAAACCTTCGGCAATTTTCCCAAACAATTGGGTGTCTTTTCACGAGGAAGGAATCGTGATTTTGTACCCTATGTATGCCCCCAATCGTCGGGAAGAGCGCCAAGAAGAAATTTTGATTGGGATTGAGAAAAAGTTCTCTAAACAAATTTTATTGGACTTTTCACCCTACGAGACAATGGGGAAATATCTCGAAAGTACTGGGAGTATGATCATTGATCGACTCAATAAATTGATTTATGCCTGTAGGGCTGAACGAACTAACGAACAAGTGTTGCAAGTGGTAGCCGATAAACTGGAATACCAGTATTTGCTTTTTGATGCTCGAGACGAACACCAACAGCTCATTTATCACACCAATGTGATGATGTGTATAGGGATTGATTTTGCGGTGATTTGCTTGGAATCTATTACCAATGCTGAGGAACGCCAAAAGGTGGTAGCATCATTACAAAATACAGGTAAACAAATCGTAGAGATTTCGCAAGAGCAAGTAAAACAGTTTGCTGGCAATATGCTAGAAATAAAAAATGCGCAAGGCGAACGCCTGTTGGTGATGTCAGAAAGGGCTCATCAGTCTTTGACTCCCGAGCAAGTGAGTGTTTTAGAAAAATCGGTAAGTATTGTGGCTCCCCCACTATATACTATAGAGGACTATGAAGGTGGCAGTGCGCGTTGTATGATGGCTGAGATATTTTTGCCTCTGAAAGCCGATTAGATAAAAAATATTCAAATTATTTGATGATATGGTTTAGTCCTGATAAAACTACTCAGGACTACTCTAATGTTATAAAACCACTCGATTTTTTTGTGATTTTACTCCCTCAGTGTCTCAAGTCATCAATACCTTTCGTGTAGAGGGCATATCTTTTTATTCCTTCCTCTTATGCAAGTCGTGCTCATTTTTTAAAAAAGTGAATTCTTTGAGATAAAAATAGACTAAGTAAATGCTTGATTTACAGTGGTATACAATAGGCTTAGGTTTGATAAGCAATAAATAAGAACAAGAAGAGTTTATATTCTGAAGTAATTTAAAAAAAGTACAAATTAAATGATTCCGCTTTTATGGATGAAAATGAGCTAATTATTGTCATATTGGCCGATTTTCACTAATTTTGAACGGAATTTAGGCTAAACATTACACCTATTTGCGTATCCGTATGTTTATTTTATTTAGGCAATTGAAAGGCATTTCGCTATTATTTACAATTTTTTATTGTGTTGTTATCGAGGATTGTTTGGCAAACTCCTTTAAATACCGAGATTTATTACACAAATCAGACACTACACAACAAGAAAGTACTCCATCTTTAAAAAACACAAATTCACGTCCATTTTTTAAAAAGCAACGTAAGGATGGTTTTATTGTACTGCCCCTAGTTTATTTTAGTCCTGATACCCGATGGGCGGCAGGAGGAATGTTCGCTTATCACTTTAAGTTTATCACCCCTGGAAAAAAAGATGAACAAAGTCGTTTGTCTTATATCCAACTCACTTCAGACTACACTCAAAACAAGCAATTGGACATATGGGGGCAGTGGCGGATCTTCATGAATGATAATCGCTATATTTGGACAGGGGAAGCTCGTTACCGAAACTATCCAGATCGTTTTTATGGACTGGGCAATACCACCACCAAAGCCAATGAAGAAAAGTATGGTTTTGATTTGCTACGCTTTCAATCTCGGGTATCGCGCCAGTTGGTAAAGAATGTATATCTGGGGGTAGATTATCAACTGAGTAAATATTACAATCTGGCTATAGAAGAAGGTAAAACTTTGGCCAACAGTGAAATTACGGGTACAAGAGGAGGAGTCAATTCTGGCTTGGGTTTGGTGTTTATGATTGATACCCGCGACAATGTAGTAAGTGCCTCGAAGGGCATTTTTTTAGAAACTTCTGGTTTTTTGTACAATGGGGCGATTGGTAGTAGTTTTAATTACAGCAATTACAACCTTACTTTCAACAACTATTTTTCCCTGGGCCGTCGGATGGTGCTTGCCACTAATACTGTCATGAATTTGAATACTGGAAATATTCCTTTTTTGGAAATGGCCAGAGTGGGTGGAAACAGTATTTTGAGAGGATATGCTCAATATCGTTTTCGGGCGTCTAATTTTGTGGCCTCTCAGGTGGAGTACCGTTACATGATTTGGCGTAAATTGGGGTTTGTGGCTTTTGCTGGGATAGGTGATGTATTTGACAATACGGAGGATATCGAGACTACTCATTTGAAATATTCATTGGGAGGGGGAGTAAGAGTGGCCCTGGATTCTAAAGAAAAAATCAACCTTCGAGTAGATTATGGGGTGGGCCGGGGTAATACCGGAGTATATGTGTCAGTTACAGAGGCGTTTTAGTTTTTAGTTAGTAGCTCGTAGTCAGGAGTTGGTAGTTTTTAGCTTTTCAGTCCATAGTCGATGGTCAATAGTCCATAGTTTTTTTAGTCCACAGTCGACGGTCCAATGCTGTTTCCTTAACAAACTAATGTATTATCGTTGATAACCGCTTATTTGATTTTAGCTAATCAAATCGATATTATACAAGCATAAGAGGGTGTTTTTAGGTTATTTTCTCTGATTTTGACTCGGTTGCCTCCGGCGGCTTCATTTTTTGAGGCCAAAAAATAAAGGAAAAAAGCCTCGACAGCATATGCCACCGCGTAAGGCCAATGCACCCTCCTTCCATGCTGTCTACCCACCCGCGAGCGAAGCAATGGTTTTGCTCCGATGATCTTTAAGGAAACAGCATTGGTCGACGGTCCATAGTCCACGCTAGCGCAAAGCGGAATAATTAACAATCAATCATCAAAAATCATTATAGCGCCTCGCGCAGCCATTTAACAATAGAAACTAATCATCGCTTTGCGTAACCATTTAACCATAGAACAATGAGCGAAGCGGAACAATAAAATCATTTAACAATGTATCAATGAGCCGAAGGCGGAACAATAGAACAGTACAACAATGAGCCGAAGGCGGAATAATAAAAAACAATAAAAACTGAATAAGATAAGAAATAAAAAAAGCCGATGAATACTCATCGGCTTTATATATTTTAAAAGTTTATATTAATACCACATACGCATCAAATACCATATGTCCTTGTACTTTACCAAGTGATATTTGATATTCATAATACTACCACTATTGCTGATCGTAAGATTTCCTTCTGCTTGTTCAAAGCCTTTTTCTTTTTTCAGGCTGGGGCGGCCGTGGCGGATAAATCTAATTTTTGAAAAATCTACACTATTCATTTCAGAATCTTCATGCAATCTTTTTACTTGTTTCTTGATGGCGTCATTGATCTTTTTTTCTAGGTCTTTGTAGCTAAACTGTTTCCAGGGTTCCTTATCACGTTCAGGCATTTTTTTCATTACCTCTTCTAGAATGGCACGGTCAGGAGTGAGCTTGTCTAAAATCTTGAAATCTTTATTTTTCAAGACTTTGAATAAACGTTTAGAAATTTTCTTGAATACATCCTCAGTAGGTTTGGTGTCGTGATTGGCTTGCAGTACAAAACTGCACAAAAACAGAAAAAATACGGGAATAGTGATTTTATACAAGTGTTTCATTTTCTTAATGTTTTTGGTATTAACAATACAAAAACGCAAATTTGATGCAATTCGTGTATAATCGCTTGAAAGTTAAGTATTTTATTTGACATCCATTGAGTAACCCATCAAAAATAACCTTTCGGTTGGGTACTGCTCCTGCTACAAGGTCAAGGCATTCAGATTTTGGCTTGCTTGGTTTCACCGGACTGGTCCTTTGAGCTACGATTGAGCCTTTGGCAGCGCCTTCATAAGTTTAAACCAAAAAGCAGGAGTTCAATGTCGTTTGGTGTAGTGGAAAATGTTGATCAACGAACCTCAATCAACGATTAAAAAAGTAGCCTGAAGCTCCCAAGTCAACTATTCAAAGTTTGAAATTTACTGTGTTGAGCCTGACTGATGCCTACAGTTGGTCAGTTTTATGAAAAGCGGCAAATAAATCTACTGATCCCATAAATGTTTTGTAATTTAAATCGCTTTAGTAACGCTTTCAAAATAAGTGTCGATGTTTTAGTGAAATTACTCAAAGCTAAACCTCAGAGTTCCTTACAGGACAAGTTTTGCGTTCGTAGCAGGGCTACGGGCAAAACCGATGGCTACAGCTTTGCCTTTTGGTTTAAATTAACAGAAGCTCTGCCAACGGCTAAAAAGGAACGAAATGTAGCGAAGGGGAATAAAACTAAATCGGACAGTTATTGCGGACACGTTCCTTAACTACGCGTTTAAGCGTACAATTCAAACCCTTTTAAAAATAAAGGACGCACGCAATTTTGATATACGTCACTGATTTCCAATGATTAACAGGGCGTATATATGCTCGAGTCGGCTATGGACCATGGACCGAATACTATGGACTATTGTAAATAAAATCATTCTAAAAATTTTAACCACATTATTTAATGCAAGAGAAATACGATGCTATAGGTAAAAATTATAACCTCACCCGTCGGGCCGACCCATATTTAGTAGAGCGAATGTATTATTGGTTGGTAAGAGCGCGTCGCCGCAGGTTGCTTGATATTGGTTGTGGTACGGGGAATTACACCATTGCATTGTCTGAGCGAGACCTGCAATTTACTGGAGTAGATCCCTCGGAACGTATGCTCATAGAGGCCCGCCAAAAGTCGCATGATATTAAATGGAGATTAGGGAAGGCAGAGTCCATTCCATTGCCTGACGATACAATGGATGGTGCTTTAGCCAGTCTTACATTGCATCATTGGGATTCTCTGGAAAAAGGCTTTAAGGAATTGTATCGGGTGGTGAAGCCCCAAGGCAGGCTTGTGATTTTTACATCTACCCCCGCCCAAATGCGTGGGTACTGGCTCAATTACTTTTTTCCAAAAATGCTCCAGGATTCCATTGTTCAAATGCCCGACTATGAAATAGTAGAACACAATTTACAAAATGCCGGGTTCGGCATTGTATCCCTCGAGCAATATTTTGTGCAACCTGATTTACAAGATCTTTTTCTATACTCTGGTAAACATAATCCTGCATTATATCTAAACGCTCGAGTACGCTCAGGTATTTCATCTTTTGCGGCATTGGCCAATGCTGAAGAAGTTTCCCAAGGTTTGAATGCGCTTCAGGAGGCCATTCAAACCAAAGAAATTGAACAAATTATCCAGCAGTATCAAAACGATTTAGGCGATTATTTATTCATTATTGCGCGGAAGCCTTGAAAATTTAACTCCTGATTATGAGTAAGTTAACAATATTTTCTTTATAAAATTATATTGAGTAGTTTTTTAATTACATAAAATTAGTATTTTTATACTAAAATTTAATTCGTTAGAAAATATTTGTCAAAAATACATGGATACCTCTATACAAACCAACTTGGAAACCTTCCGAAGTGAAACCCAGGCTTGGCTAGAAGAAAATTGCCCCTCTAGTTTACGCAAACCCATCAAGGGTGCTGAAGATTATTTTTGGGGGGGAAGAAACCCTCACTACAATAGCGATGACCAGAAACTTTGGTTTGAGCGTATGCGCGACCGGGGGTGGACAGCGCCCACTTGGCCTACCCAATATGGGGGAGGTGGCCTCAGTACTCAGGAAAATAAAGTATTGCTGGAAGAAATGGCCAAGCTTCAGTGTCCTACTCCTTTGTTTAGTTTTGGCTTATCAATGCTGGGACCTGCCTTACTAAAATTTGGTAATGATGAGCAAAAAGCCCAATATCTTACCGAAATTACCCAGGGAAAAGTATGGTGGTGCCAAGGGTATAGCGAGCCAGGGGCTGGAAGCGATTTGGCGGGCTTGCAGACTCGAGCCGAAGACCAGGGAGATCATTTTTTGGTGAGTGGCCAAAAGGTATGGACTTCGTATGCTGATAAATCGGACATGATTTTTTGTTTGGTAAGAACCAACCCTGATGCGAAAAAACATACTGGAATTAGCTTTTTGTTGATTGACATGAAAAGCGAAGGGGTAAGTACGCGCCCTATCAAGCTCATCAGTGGCAAATCAGTATTTTGCGAAACGTTCTTTGACAATGTAAAAGTGCCTAAAGAAAACTTGGTTGGAGAACTCAATGCGGGATGGTCGATTGCCAAATACTTATTGACTCACGAACGCTCTATGATTGGAGGTATTGGGGATGTAAGAAACGAAAAGCCACTTTTTCAAAGAGCAGTAGAGGCGTTGGGATTGGAAAATAGAAAACTGTCTGACGCAGTGTTGCGGACTGATATTGCTCGTTGGATGATTAACCAGGAAGGATTGATGTGGACGATTGAAAGAACGACGGATGAATCCAAAGCTGGACAACCCATTGGTGCCAAATCTTCTTTTTTCAAATACTATTATACCGAACAGAACAAACTCAAGTACGAGCTTTTGATGGCATTGGAAGGGGTGGACGCCCTGACTTGGGGAGAAGAATACAACGATGGTAAGTTGGCTCGGGATTTTTGCCGCACCAAAGGAAACTCTATCGAGGGAGGTACTTCCGAAATTCAGTTAAATATCATCAGTAAACGTATTTTGGGACTCCCCGGGTAATCACTGTTCAATCGCTCAATAGTTAAATGGCTTCTCAATGCATTCACAAGTCATTTGACAATACAATCATACAACAATCTAAGAAATGACTTTAGTTATCAACGAAGAGCAGCAAATGCTCAAGACGTCAGCGGCAGAATTTCTCAAAGAAAAGGCTCCGGTGGCGGCTTTACGAAAATTAAGAGACGAAAATAATCCTCAAGGATACGATGCCAATTTATGGAAAGAAATGGCCGAAATGGGCTGGGCCTCTCTGGTAGTACCCGAGCAATATGGAGGGCTTGATTTTGGTTACGTAGGCTTTGGGCAATTGTTGGAAGAAATGGGGCGTACTTTGACAGCCTCTCCAATGGTGTCTACGGTATTGTTAAGCAGTCACGCCATTTTATTAGCAGGTACTGATGCTCAAAAAGAGGTGTTGTTACCTGCCATTGGCCAGGGAGAATTGGTGATGACGCTGGCGTTGGAAGAAGGAAAGCAACACCGCCCTGCCAAAACGGCTTTGTCGGCAGTAGCGTCGGGGCAAGGTTACACGCTCAATGGCAAAAAAGTATTTGTGCTAGATGGACAAGTGGCCGATAAACTCATTGTGGTAGCTCGTACCTCAGACCAACCTGGCGATGAAAATGGACTGACGATGTTTTTGGTAGATGCCAAAGCTGAAGGCATCACGATTACCCATACGCCTATGATGGATAGTCGCAATGCTGCTACCATTGTTTTTGAAAACGTACAAGCTACCGAGGTTTTGGGCGAGCTTGACCAGGCATTCCCAGTATTGAATAAGGTGCTGGACATTGCCTGTATTGGACTATCGGCTGAGATGATTGGCTCTATTCAGGAGGCTTTTGAACGTACCGTCAATTATTTGCGGGAACGCAAACAATTTGAAGTTCCCATTGGGTCTTTTCAGGGGTTGCAACACCGAGCTGCGGTGATGTATGGTGAGATAGAGATTTGTAAATCTATTGTCATCAAGTCGTTGCAAGCCATTGATCGAGATCGAAAAGATTTATCGAGAATTGCGAGTATGTGCAAGGCCAAAATCGGAGAAACCATCAAGTTGGTGACCAATGAAGGAGTGCAAATGTTTGGAGGAATTGGAATGACTGACGACGAAGAAATTGGCTTTTTCTTGAAACGAGCGAGAGTAGCACAACAAACCTTCGGCGATTATAACTATCATCTAGATCGTTATGCGCGCATCTTGGGATTCTAAACACAGTGGTCAATGGTTGATGATGAAGGGTTGGTAAATCTCATTGAGAAATAATACTTCCTCCTAAAAAAAACAATTAAAAAAATAATCAAGAAAT
>CALDJV010000911.1 GCA_937899305.1 uncultured Cytophagaceae bacterium | reverse complement strand
ACTGTGCCAAAGTTCTGAAATGGGAAAGTAATTATTTTCTTATCCCTTAGTGAGTGACTCAATGTTGGTCAGGTTGGGTGAAAAATAAATATTAAACGGATAGTCCTCCCTCTGAATGGCGTTGATTTCTTCCAGTAACGAAGGCAGATTCATGTTTTTCAGGTCTATTTCATCCAGATTAGAATCGGTAGCGGGGTACTTACTGCCCCACATTTGATTGTGGAGTACTGCCATTTGTGGATCAGCAAACTGGGTGTGCATAAAAGCAATTTCCTCGATATTGATGTCTTTGAAACTATCAGTAAATGCCTTCAAATGTCCCACGTTCCATTCCGTAATCGCGCAGATGATCAGAATTTTGGGGGCATTGGGAAACGATTTGAGCTGCTCAATGCCCTCTAAGGCTTTTTGGAACGAGCTTTTATGTCCTCTAATTTCATTGTGGATGTCTTGTGGGCCATCCAACGAGATATAAATTTCGTTTAAACCAGCCTTGACCAACTTTTCGGCTTTGTGTTTTAAAGTCAGCGCGTTGGTTGTCATCGTAGTAAACAAGCCTTTTTGGTTGGCATACTCAAGCGATTCGATCAAATGACGGTAGACCAATGGTTCGGTAAAGGCATAGGCCAGCTTGCTATTTGGAAAATACTGCGCTTGCTGGTCTATCACTTTTTTGATGAGCTCGAGTGGCATATGGATGGGGTGAGTACCAACTAGATTTTGAGCAAAATTACTTTCCAGGTTCTGGGTACCCACATCACACATTTTACAATGCAGATTACATACATTGTTTACCCCTAGTACAATCCACTCTGGATCATACCATAGCTTTTGGGGATATAACCTTATATTGGCACTCTTTATTTTTTTTGGAATATTCATGAGGCTCTTTGTGAGGGTGGATAAGTAATTTTGAATATATAGTTATGTTCCCACCAAACCCTTACTTTCTTGATTTGTTGCCATTGTAAACCGTGGTTTTGAGCCATTTGACGAATGTGGTCAATGGCACAATCACTAGACAAAATCATGATGGCTTGACCATTGGATTTCATAAAATTGGGTAATTGGCCAAATAATTTGGTGAAATACTCAAAGTTTTCTCCACAGTACCAAGCTTGTTCTGAGTTGCTCTGAGGATTTTTGGGGTAATAAGGAGGGTTGATCACGATGTAGTCGAAAATTCGGTCGGCAAAACTATCGAACAAATCGGATTGTATGACCTCGATTTTGGCCTTGTGGGTTTGTTTATTATGGCAAATGTTGGCGATGGCGTCTGGGTTGATATCCGAGGCGGTTACCTGAGCCCCCTGGCGAGCCGCCAACAGCGAGATAATGCCAGTGCCGGCTCCCAATTCCAGAAATTTTTGCCGGGCCAGAGATAGTCCGCCCAAGTGCTTGAGTAAAAGTTTGGTAGAGAAATAAAACCCTGGATGAAATACCCCCCTAAAGACTTTAATCTTTAGCTGTTGGTAACGAAAATTGCGATCTTTGGTCAAATACCACTGTACCAGCGGAATGACCGACCAGGCAAATATTTTTTTTATGATATAGGTCATCTATTCTATGATTGTTTAGGTTATTTTGAAGCAAACTACTGAGACAAAGAAGTAGTTTTGCGTCGTTCCCACCACATCCCCGCTTTGGCTATCATTACTCGAGCCTTCAACTTCGCGGTTTTGATAGAGACAGGTTTTTTCGTGTAAAATTTATAAAAATTCACTTCATTAATCACCCGACTCAATGCATATTTGTAGTATTTTCTTGAATAAGTTCGCTTAAAATCAATGTCACGATCGGTGGTGGCGTCCCATTCCGATGGCCGTACCTGTATGTCGTTGGTTTCGTCATACAGTTCTGTTCCTTTAATCGGGTAGGCCAAGGTAATGGTAAAATGATCAGGGTTGGCTTTTTTCAGGTGTTGAATCGTAGCTTCAATGTCTTCTTGGGTTTCTTGGGGATACCCCAACATAATAAAGGTACCCGTTTCAATTTCATATTGATTGGCCAATTGAATCATCTCCTGTACTTTGGTAATCTCCACCCGACGATCCATTAAATCAATGATTTTTTGAGAACCACTTTCGGCCCCCACCCATACTCGAAAACAACCTGATGCCTTGAGCAATTGTACTACTTCTTCATTCATGCGGTCGGCTCGAGTAATGCATTCGTAGCGCGCCTTTACTTGGCGGGCTTGCAGGGCTTCATTGAATTTTTTTAACCATTTGTGACTTACCGTAAAGACATCGTCTACAAACCAGATGAGATCAAATTCATAATGGGCTTGTAAATGCACAATTTCGTCGACTACTTTCTCGGGAGAGCGTCGCCGGTAGCTCAAGCCATATACAGCACGACTACACCATTTACAGGTATATGGGCAACCCCGCATGGTACTCAAGGTGATAGAGCTTTGGCCGTGGTGACTTTTCCAAACCTGCAAATATTGGTTCAAATCTATTTTAGAACGATCTGGATAGGGCAATACATCAATGCTCTTTACCTTGGTACGTTCGGCAGTTTGGTGGTATTGTCCTGCTTTCATAAATGCCAAACCTTGTACCTGAGTGGGCAAACGATTCCCTGCTTCAAGCGCTTGAATGAGCTCAAGCATGGTTTGCTCACCTTCTCCAATCACAATATAATCGGCTTGTGCTTTCAATAAGTTTTCGGCATTGTAACGCGTATCAGGCCCACCCAAAATAATGGTGATGTGCTGCAGGGCAGGATCGGCTTTGATTTCCCGAATGAGCTGAATCACAAAAGGTTTGGTCATGAGGTTGATATAAATCCCCAAGTACTGGGGTTGGTGTTTCCTCAGGTATTGGGCAAGCGCTGTCCTACTAGAGAAAGTGGTATCAAATACCTCATTTTCAATGTTATTTTCGGTTAGGAATGCCGAAATACTCAGTATGCCCAAAGGAGCATAAGGACGCATAATTTTTTGTTCTTTCGCGTCTTCACCTATAAAATACCCATGGGTAAGCACTACTTGACTCATTGCGCGTTTTTTTTAAAATCTATCAAAAAATGATCGGATTGATAAGCCAGAAAAGGGAGTTTTTGAGTAGAGCGATCTAACCACTCCAGACGTTTTAACCAGCTTTTGCGCTGAGAAAAAAATCTCTCCAGATAAGAAGGAGGTACAAAATTCCCAATCGCTTGTAAATGATGTTTTTGCAAATATGGTTTGGCTTCTCGCTCAATCTGACGAGGAGAATAGTACCGAATAGGAAGTGTTTGCCCCTCAATGCCTATCGACGCATCCACGGCTTGGTTGGTAGCCCTCCGAAAAGCTTGCTTGGGTTGGCGTTTTGCCAAAAAATAGAGCGTTTCCCACCAGCAAAACTTTCCCATCACTACCCAAATCAAATGTCCTCCTGGTTTCAACCATTGACTACACTGGGCAATCAAATGCGCTAAATTTTCCCTTTGAAGACAATTGATACCTCCAAAGTTTGAGAAAATGAGGTCAAAAGAATTGGATGGAAACTCCATTTCAAGGTGATTGATATCATATTGTAAAGTGCGCACCGAGGTATCCAACTTTTGTTGGGCGGCCTTGTCTGAAGTGACTTTTAACATCATGGGCGAAGCATCAGTAGCCAATACCTCATGGCCTTGGCGAGCAAAAAACAGGGCATCTTCGCCAGTACCACAACTTATCTCTAAAATATTGAGTGATGGATTGTTTCCAATCACAGTGTTGAGGTAAGTCCACACTGCTTGTCTTTGAGCCAAACCAATCAATGTATTAGAAAAATGCGTGTCGTATTCTTGTGCTATGGGGTCAAAAACAGCCGTCATGATGAATAATTTTGTTTGATTTTTTTCAAACGCCACGCATCTACCCTTGCTGAGGGTTCGTAATAAGCCACTGCCATGACCCATTTCAATTTCTGAAAGGTAGTTTGAAAAGGTTTTTTGATAAGTTTAGACAAAGTTTGGTATCCTCTTTTACGACGATAAATCTTGTGCAAATAACGGTGTAATCGTTTGTAATAGGAGGGAGGATACGTATTTTGGAACATCATGTCCAAGTCATCCGAATCTACCCAGTTGGCTTTTTTGGATAAATCGTTTTTTACATTTTCGTAAAAGAGGGTACCTGGAAGTGGGTACGAAACCGAAATGCCGATTTCATCAGGCATCAAGTCCAGCACCATCCGACAGGTTTTGTCGATATCTTCTGCTTGTTCGCCCAAATAACCAAACTGAATAAAGAATGCCACCTTGACGGCCTGTTTCTTAAGCAAGCGGGTAGCTTGGTAAATCTGCTCTACTTTGGTGCCCTTGTCCATCGCATCCAATATCTTCTGCGAGCCCGATTCGGCCCCTAGCCATACCGTATCGAGGCCCGAGTCGGCCAAAGCGGTAATGGTATCTTCTTTCAACAGTAAGTCTACTCTGGACTGAATCTTATACTTAAAATTCAATTGTCGTTCTTTCACCAAGTCCCGGAATTTTTGGGGCCAACCTGGTTTCAGACCAAAAATATCATCGCACATCCAGAAATAATTTACCTCATGATGCTCAATCAAGTATTCAATTTCGTCGGCTACTCGCTCAGGAGAACGAGAATTGTAACGATTGCCATAAATGGGCTTGGCACACCAATTACATTTGTAGGGACAGCCGCGGGTAGTAGCAATATTGAGGGCAAAGTAGCCGTGTTGTGCCATCCATATGTCCCGATAAGCGGCCACATCTACCAGATCCCACGCCGCCATAGGCAGCATGTCCAAATCCTGAATTACGGCTCTTTTAGGATTTTTATGAGCAGGGCTTTCCCCGTTTTTACGAAATGCAATTCCTGATATTTGACTGGTATCTTCTCCTTTTTCTAAGGCATCTATCAGTGTTTGTAAGATCAACTCTCCTTCCCCTAACAACACAAAATCGGCACCCTGATCAATGTATGCCTGGTAATGGTCAGTAGAATCGGAACTACAAACAATGGTTGTACACCCTTGTTGTTTGCCTTGTTGTAGCATCGAGAAAGCTTCCTCTCTCATGCTGGTCAAACACATCTTGGTGAGGTAATTGAACCCATCGTCGTAAATGATCAAATAATCTGGTTTTTCCTTGGTCAATACTGGAATAATTTCTGAGGCATTTTGTCGAAGATTATTATCGAACAGGCTTACCTCAAAGCCATTTTCCCGCATCAAAGCCGCCGCTTGAATCGTACCCAAAGGAGGGTAAGGTTGCTTGATCTTCCATTGTTTTTTGTCTAAGGGATAAAAATAAGCGTTGGCAAATAATAGTTTCTTCATTTTAATCGCTCAATCTACTAAAGTGGTGTCTTTGTACATTTTTTTTCGGTCTTCTAAATCCACAAAAACCGATTTGTGAAAATTACGCCAGTGGGCTCTGGATACCTGCTTTGTATTGGTAATAGCTGCTTCGTATTCTTCTTTTGAATCGTATCGTTTGCCATGCTTCAGCACCCAAAACTTGGTCACAAACTTGAGCATGAGGTCATCCAATTTGCGTCCCAAACGATTGTTAAGCAAAAACTCTATCATCAGTTTGCCGTATCTTCTTCGGTATTTAGGAACTTGCTCGAGGCTGGGTAGTGGATGGTTAGGGTGATAATTTTTGACCCATTTATTGGCATCATAAAACTGCTGGCAATAATCCTTGCCGTATACCGGAATCAAAGTGACAATCTCGAGACTTGTATATATGTTTTGTTTGGTAATGGTGAGATGTTCGTCGTCTATAATATAATTGGCACAAAAAAACTTATTGTAGTTGAACAAAAATATCTTCTTAAATAAGATGAGCAAGGTTTTCAGAATCCATATTTTATTGGGCGCAGCCACAACAAAATAGTCAACATCACTGTTTTTAGCCGCATAGTTTTTGGAGATAGAGCCCGAAATAAAAATGGCTTTCACAAAAGGAAATGAAGCAATGATTTTGATGAATGGATTGGCGATTTTTAGGTAACGTTGGGCGCGTTGGTTGCCATCAATACGCCTTAGAATGAGATCTAATTTGTCATGCAGACAATAGAATTTTTCAAATCGATAAATTATCTTGTCATTGACTAACTCTTCTACACTTTGCTCTATTTGTGCCCTCGTACATTTTTTTTCACAGCTTTTGAATATTTCCTCTAAAGTAAGAGGGTAATGAAAAATGTCGTAGTACATCAATACATTCAAAACAGATTCCTTTAACATGTGTGTAAATAAGTGATGGTTCGTATTTGTATCCCTTACATCTCAATGTTTAGAAATGGTTGTGGCAGTATTATCTTTTTTTTGAAACTAGTCAAATGAGTAATCTGAGAGTAAGGAATAGTTTTGTGGTATAAAATGAATGTTTTTATTGGTCTCAGCTCTGGGTTAAAACCCTGCACTTTCAGTGCAATACTTTAGTAATGCGAAAAAATCGGGTCTCGTCTGCGAATTTGAGCAACTTGCCCGCATTGCGACACGGGTTGGCTAAAGAGGACTTTCAGTCCGAGCGCAAAACCCCTGTACTTTCAGTGCAGGGTGGTTTAGTTTTTTTAACAAATTATATTCTATTTTTTATTTTAAATAGAGGTTGAAAACCTGGATTGGTGGGCTTAAAAAATAGTGTAAATAGGGCTTTATTTTCAAAAAAAAATCTAGGAACCGACTTTCCGCACGTTGTCTGTTGTTTTAGTTTAATTAACAGTCTTGCTTG
>CALDJV010000910.1 GCA_937899305.1 uncultured Cytophagaceae bacterium | reverse complement strand
CCTAAGTTTTGCGTACCTTATTTTATGATTGCTCCCTAAGGGTACAGTTTTTCAGAAATAAATCACAACAAAGTTCTTATCTTATGAAATATTGGGTTTGGGTTGGTTGCTTGCTAATCAATTACTTCATTTTGACTAACCGTGGCTTTGCCCAAACTACTGCCAATAATACCTCTCTGATAGATAGTCTCAAAACCCAACTCGCCCAAAACACCCTGAATACCTCCCAAAAAGTGGGAACACTCAATGCATTGGCCGAGGTTTACAATTCGGTTTCGGCACCCAAATCGCTACAATATGCCCAGCAAGCCCTCAACACTGCTTATTCGATTAGGGACAAAAAGATGATTTCCACCTCGCTTCATCAAGTGGGGAATTATTTTCTCAGGCAAGGAGCTTACAAGCAGGCATTCAAACATTTTTTTCAATCACTCACCATTGGCGATTCCATCCGCAACCCTAAATTAGCCGCCTATGCGCTGCATAAAATCGGTATCAGTAGTTATTACCTCAATCAATACGACAAAGCGTTGAACTATCAATTTCAGGCTTTGAAAATTCAGCGGACCTTGAAAAATCAAAAAGAAATTGGGGCAATACTTAGTAGTATCAGCGATATTTATACCCGTAAACATCTATATGCCAAGGCTTTGGATTTCCAGTATCGTGCACTTGATATCCGACGTAGCATCAAAAATCAACGAGAAATCTCTCAATCTCTGGATGCCATTGGCAATTTGTATCTACGCAGTCATAATTACTCTAAAGCCTTGGAAGTGTTTGATGCGTCTCTCAAGATTAGTCAAAACCTACAAGACAAAAGAGGGATTGCAGTAGCCTGGCAAGACAAAGCCCGGGCTTATACCGAACTCCAACGATATGACACCGCCCGTACCCTTTACCTCAATGCCCTGCGCATGCAACGGAGCATTGGTTTTCGTAAAGAAGAAATTGCCTCTTTTAGGGGGTTGGGGCAAATATTTTTACGCCAAAAAAAGTATGAACCTTCTCTCAAATACTTCAATGATGCCTTGACCCTAAGCCAGGAGCTTAAGGCCAACCGAGAAGAGGTACAAACCCTCAATGATTTGGGCAATTTTTACCTTCAAAAAAACGAACCCCAAACCGCACTTAAGTTTCATCAAAAAGCGCTGAACAAAGCCCTGGAACAGCCCGAAGGCTTTTTGATTATGGAGAGTTACCAGTACTTGTCTAATACCTATCTAAAGCTCAACAATGAAGCTAATTTTGCCCGGTTTTATCGTTTGCATCGCCAAATGGCCGATTCACTGGGAGGCAATCGTGATCCGGTGGCCGAGATCAAGGCCATGCAGGAACATTATGAAGTAGAAAAAAAGGCCAAGGAACTCGAGGTACGCAATCGGGAATTGTCATTGCTCAAGAAACAAAATGACTTGCAATCTCAAAAAATCAGACGAGATGGCCAGATTGAAGCTTTGCTCATTGTGGGTTTGCTGTTGGTCATTGTAGTCTCGGTAGTGTTGTACAACAATTATACATTTAAGAATAAGTCTAATCAAAAGCTCCAGGCCCTGAATACCAAGCTCGAGACCTCTCAAAAAGAATTGCACCTTTCTAATAGCATGAAAGATCGCTTGTTTTCAATCATTGCCCACGACTTGCGTTCTCCCTTGAATACCATCAGTGGTTTTCTAAACCTGATGCAGCTACAAAAGGATGCTATGACTCCCGAAGAAATAGAGGTGCTTACCTCCCAAATGATCAAGTCGGTAAAAAGTACCCTCGATTTATTGGATAACCTCCTGCATTGGTCGCGTTCTCAAATGGGGCTCATGAAGATCAATGTTCAACCCATAGATTTGAGCGAATTGATAGACGACACCTTCAATTTGTTGACGTTGAACGCCCAGAGCAAAAATATTGAATTGGTGAAAAAGAGTAGTCAGACTTGCTTGGTAATGGCAGATGCCCACATGATAGACATTGTCATCCGCAATTTGGTTTCCAATGCCATCAAGTTCACCAATGATGGCACCATTACAGTACATTGTCAGGACGTGCCAGCGCACCAAGTAGAACTCACCGTACAAGATACTGGAGTAGGTATCAGTCCTGAAGACATTCAGAAACTGTTCAAAGTGGATTCACATTTTACCACTGAAGGCACCGACCGGGAAAAAGGGACTGGACTCGGCCTGTTATTGTGCAAAGAACTCATTGAGAAAAACGAGGGCAGCATTTGGGTGGAGAGCAATCCTGGCGAAGGCAGTGCATTTAAGTTTCGTTTGCCCAAAGCCTAAAGACAATGAAACCTACCATCGTGCTTGCTTCTATTCTCAAACCAGTGGATGATGTGCGGCTTTACCAGAAAATAGGGCGTGCTTTGGCTACGAAGTATCCAGATCATGGCTTTCATTTTATAGGATTTCGCCCTGCTTCCGAACCTGATTACAAGCCTCCCAATGTACATTTCCACCCTTTGTATCATTTCAAGAGATTATCGCTGCACCGCTTACTTGCAGGCCCACGTTTTTTCCGAAAATTATGGCGCCTCAAACCAAGTATTGTGGTGGTGGCTACTTTTGAGCTATTGCTCCCGGTATATTTCTACAGTTGGTTTTGTAAAGTGAAGATCATGTATGATGTACAAGAAAACTATGCCCGTAATGTACGCTATACCCAGGTCTTTCCAATGATCCTGCGTTGGCCTCTGGCCCAAAGCATACGGTTGATCGAGCGTTTTTGTCATCATCGTATTGCGCAATATTTATTGGCAGAGACTTGTTATGCACAGGAAATGCCATTTATGAAACGTAAGGCAACCGTTGTGGCCAACAAGGTGCAAAGGTCAGTGCTTTCCCCAGTTTCACGCATCAAGGGTCGGTTGGTCTATTCGGGTACCATTTCTCGAGATTATGGCGTGTTTAGGGCCATTGCCTGGGCTACCCAGTTGCACCAGATTGATCCTGACATCACATTGAACATCATTGGCTTTTGCCCCAACCATCACGATTGGGAACAACTACAAACCCTGCTCAAAATGTATCCTTTTATTCGTTTGACTGGAGGCCAACAAATGGTACCTCACTCAGAAATTATGATGGCCTTACAACAAGCTCAATTTGCGGTATTGCCTTATGATATCAATCAAAGTGTGGCAGGGCGAATACCTACCAAGTTTTATGAATGTGCCGCCTTACAAACTCCGATGTTGGCACAGGCCAATCCTGCCTGGCAGCGTTTTATAAATGACTATCCCGCAGGGGCTTTGATTGATTTTGATGATATTGCTAAAGTTGCCCAAGTTTGGGAAAATGTTCAACAGTATACTTACTATAAAAAGCTTCCTACACCAGAGGACATTTTCTGGGAAAGTGAAGCCAAGCAATTGCTCAAGGCTTGGGAAAAGATCATTGGGGGTTAGTTAGGAGTTGGTAGTTTTGTTTAGTCGATAGTCAATGGTCCATAGTCCACAGTAGCGCGATGCGGAACGATTAATTAGTCCATAGTCGATGGTCGATAGTCCACAGTAGCGCAAAGCGAGCGCAATTCATTGATCGCTTTACGCAACCATTTAGCCATTTAACAATGCAACAATGAGCGAAGCGGAACAATAGAACAATTCAATAATAACCAACAACTTATGGAAAATAACAATATTTTAAAGATAGGGGTCGTAGGTTTTAGTCGAAACCAGTTTGACCAACCTGATGCCGCAAAAAAATTAAAGCATTTTATCAGCCAAATTATTGAAGGCAAAGCAGCGGGTAATATCGAGCTCGTGAGTGGCTTTACCAATATGGGGGTACCTCGCTTGGCTTATTTATTGGCCGACGAATTGGGGTTGGTCACGGTAGGGTTTTCGGCCAGTCAAGCTTTTCGAGTGCGTGCTGGAATATACCCGGTTCAGAAGCAAATCATTGTAGGGCAAAAGTTTGGTGACGAATCAGAAGAATTTATTCAGTACATTGATGTTTTGGTACGGATTGGTGGAGGCCCACAAAGCCGCCACGAAACCGAACGTTTTAAACAAGTATATGCCGACAAAGATTTAAGTCAAATTTTGTTTGAAACAGAGGTAGAATGGTTTGGGAAACGCTGAGTTTTATTCTCCCATTTCCGTTGGCCTCCCTTCATTATGTCATTAAGTAAGTGAAAGAATGTTGATTAACGAACGCTGATCAACGATGTAAGAAGGGGGCTGACGCTACCAATAACTGAACTAAGCTTGTCGCCGTTTTTCACTTCATAATTGGGAGTTCATTGATCAACATTCGTCATTCATTTTTTTTAAATAGCGCTTCACTTAATGACATTGGGGTGTAAGTGGTGCTTTGGTTGGTTTGATAACTAATGCACCGAAACACCTACCGCAGTCAAGCCTGCCTTTAATTTAGCATAATTGAAGCTACTGATGCTGACTTTCCTTTTGAAACCATATTGAGGCGATTTTTCCTGAAAATGTACTACCATTTGCTGGCTCCGGTAGGCCTCAATGAGCTGTACGTAACTCACTTCTTCCAGGGTAAAGACCAGAGAGGAGCGCCAAAATTGCCAGGCATTGTAAATGACAATTTGGTGTTGATATATACGGATTTCTTTCATAAGGTCTGATATCAGCAAGTAGGCAAACAGTAATAGAAGGCCAAAAATACTATAAGTAGCCAAATGCCATTCGTCTACTATTTGGCTGGCAAATATCAACACAAACAATAGATACACGATGAATACCCCTACTCGAGTAGCCGATCCTCTATGTATTGATTGTACCTGTGGTTGTTCCATGATATCAGTTGCCTATTGTATTGTTTGTATTTAATCAACCCGCCTATTAAACTAAAAGTTTTGGGGAAAAATTTAATGTAACTCCCTTTTCATGGAAAGTTGAATAAAATAAGTGGAGGAGATAGAAAACAAGCAATAGGCCAAAAAGAAATACCCACCCAGCAAAAGTGTACTCTCGGTATTGATGCCCGAGTTCATATTTTGAAAAGACAAATAAGCCAAAAATATCGCGGCCACAAATACATCAGCCATCGACCACTTGCCAATGTTACTGATGATTCGCTTGATCCAGTCGGAGTTTCTCATGACTCCCGAAAATAGCAACAACAACGAAAATACCAGCTTGACAAGGGGGATCAACACACTAAAACCCAATATGGCGGTTCCCACCAACCAATTCTTTTTCTGGAACAACAGTTGGACCAGTCCGGTAATGGATTTGTTTTGGTAATAAAAATACATGCGCCCTTCAAAGGTTTTAGACAAGTCTACATTTACTTTGGTAATCCCTAAATTCACCTTGGTTTTGAGCGGAATTTCCAAGTCTTTTGAAAAAGCCTCGATCTCTAACATGGGCGCAAATATTCCGACCATCAAGCATACCAAGGCCACCGAAATGAAACCAATGCTCATTTTTTTGTAAAACAAGGCGTTACTCCTGAAAAATAGCAAAATGAGGGTAAGGTAAATCACCAACAATGCCGCATTGAAATATCCCCAGCGCTGGGCGATGTGGTGGTGTATTTCGGACTCGGTAAAAATTTTGTTTGCCCCCACTCTTTTCTTGTCCCACTCAGAAGCAAACACCCACTCGCGGGCATTGAGCAAACGATCCTGAAAATTGAGTCTTTCGGTGTATTCGGTTTTGCGTTGATTATGGGCTTGGGCATCTTTGACTAAAAAATAAGTCACAAACGAACTTAGGGATAAGAAAATAATTACTTTCCCATTTCAGAACTTTGGCACAGTCTT
>CALDJV010000909.1 GCA_937899305.1 uncultured Cytophagaceae bacterium | reverse complement strand
CTGCTAGGATGTACTCGATCATACAAGCTCCCTAGTTTTTCAATCAATTTGTCTTGGCAATCCAACAGCACATTACACTGGCCTGACCACCATACGGGGGTATCTTGGTCCAGAGTTTCGTTTTCAGGAATGTCCATGTCCCAAATCCCCTCGGTAGACCCTTCATTGATGAGCTCAAATCGTTCATTCACTGTTTGAACCAGGGCTTCTTTTTCTTTCAAAGGCGTAATATCAGTAAAAATGCCACTGAATAACACCGATTCGTCTTCCAAAATCTCCGGGCGGGCCGAACCAGCCAACCATTTTACTCTCCCATTGCCATTTTTGAGCATAAACCTTCCCTCCCATTGCCAAACCTGCATGGTATCGGCAGCTCGCTGAATGGTTTTTTCAAAACCATCAATATCATCTTGGTGCATCAGTTCTTTGAAAATCATTACATTCTCAAAATCACCTACTTTTTTTCCAAAAATTTCGGCAATGCCACTACTTGTGTAGGGGAATTGATGGGTGCCATCGGGATATATTTGGTACTGGAAGATCATACCGGGTACTGAGGAGGTCATCCGGCTAAAGTTCTCTTGTTCGTTTTCCAGTTTTTCTTTGATGTCGTGCAGCTCTTGTTCTTTAGCTTTAGACTCCCACAGCAAACGCTCTAATTCGTTGCTCTTGCGCTCCATTTCTTCCTGAGTAGCCACCAACTCCTCATTGTTTTGGCGCATTTCTTCTTCGGCCGACTGTAGGCGCTCGGCTTGCATGATGGATTCCTCAAGCAGTTTTTTAGTCTTGATATTGTTCTGAATACTTTGCAACATGGCCGCGGCACTTCGGCTCAACCGATGCAACAAATCAATGTATTTGTCTTCCAGATTATGTAAAAAGATAAGTTCTATGACTCCATAGACTTCTTCATTAAAAATCAAGGGGGTTACGACCATACAACGAGCGCTCAATTGCCCCGCTGAGGAGTCCAGGTACACATTCTGGAAAGGAATGTCTTTGAGATTTGAGATTCGTTTTGACTTGGCTACCTGCCCTACTACACTTTCACCCACTTCAAACTCAGTTTTCTTCATGGTATTTTCGGTGCAGGCAAACCCACCACTAAACTGGAGTCGGTCTTTGTTGGAGTTCATCACAAAAAAAGCCCCCCGCATGGCATCGGTCAAGGTGCAAAGATAAGTAGTGATGGCCTCTGAGAAATCTTCAATAGACTTGTCATAATTCTCTCTGAGTATGTCATCAAATTTGGTGAGGTTTGAATCAAGCCAAAGTCGTTCTTGAATGCTCTCATCAGTCGTGAGCAAGTGGTCGTTATTTTTTTCAGGGTTGATGCTATTGCCAGGGTTTCCGTTACTTGCCTGCATACGTTCATTTATTTTTGTGGAATATACTCAATCCATCAAATAAGCTGAGTATCTAATAGTCAAAAGGTTATCTTCTCAGAAAGATACATAATTTATTGAGAGAAGCCCCAAACTTTATTCCAAAATATGTATGAATGGACATTGTTTTACCGAGGAAGGAGGACAAAATACGGCCTGCTTTCAGATTACAAACCCAACCAAGTTCGCCCATTTAGAAATAGATGCATTGTCGCCCATTTTGAATACCAAATCTAAAACCGTAACCCCTTGAACTTTAGCATATATTGTTTTTGATCATCTACTGAGATCGGATTGCCATAAAGCGAGAAAGTACCCCGATAAACATTAGAATCCTGAAAAGCAGGTGGAAGTTGGTCGGGTAATGCTTTGATCTGATTATAAGACAAGTCGATGCTGCTGAGTTTTACCATCAAATGAAAATCAATGGGTAACTCCGTAATTTGATTGTTCGCTGCCCTCAAATAATACAACTGTTGCGCTTTGCTTAACTCATCGGGCAAGGAGGTCAATTGGTTGTGGCTCAGGTTGAGGGTGCGTAGTTGTTTGATCTTACCCAATACTTCTGGAACCTCCGTCAGCCCATTGTGAGAAATATCAATATTGAAGTAATACGTTGTGAGCTCAGCCAAACTCGTTGGTAATGAAGTAATATGATTACCTCTTAGTTTGATTTCGTTCAAATATTTGCAGTTGACTACCGATTCGGGCAAAGACTTCAGTTGGTTGTTTTCTAAGTCCAGCTTGTAAATTTTACTCCAGCGTAATTGCTCAGGGAGGGTTTTGAGCTGGTTGTTTTTCAAGTTTATCCGTACTAGTTCTTCCAATGAGCCCATTGTTTCGGGCAACACCTCCAGGGCATTGTCGTTGAGGTGTAGCTCTTTGAGCCACTGCAAATGCTCCAGGCTTGCAGGCAGGGTTTTCAAAAGGTTATTGTTCAAAGCCAATACCTGCAACTGCTTCAAATGCTGCACTTCACTCGGTATATTTTCCAGTTCACAATTGCGCGCGAATAATTTCTTGAGGTTTTTAAGCTGAAAAAACGAAGGTTCTAAGGTATGCAGTGGATTTCCATCCAAAATCAGTTCTTCCAAGTCCTTTAACTGCTGCAACTCCCCCGGCAACACCTTTATCTGATTCTGGGCAATGTCTAGTTTTTTGAGTTGCTTTAATTCCAACACTTCCATCGGAAACGAACTCATTTTACAATTAGACAAGATGATTTCTTCAAGGGCAGGTAATTCTTTGAGCACCGAAAATATTTGGGTAAAATCGAGCTGATGATTGATGCTCAGATTCACCTTGCGAATACTTTTGAGACTGGCCATAGAATCTGGCAATCTCACCAGCCCCATTTGCGATAAATCAATGGTTTCTTTGAGATACGATCGTTGTACATTGGAACGAATGCCCGCCCAACTTACTCGGGTACGCATGACCATAAATTCCCCCACGTCGAGTTCGGGGTGCTTGACCAAATTACGCAAATAATAACTTTGAACTTTATCTCTCAGGCTGGTACGCCAGTGGGTACGTACATGTTGTTGTAGGTCGGTTGGGGCATATTTTTTAAATAGTTTTCGGGCTTCTTTTCGAATACCATTATCGGGATAAAACAGCGAAATTACCATCAAATAAGTCACAATAGAAGCATTGGCCCCTCCTCCTTCTACAATTTGCAAGGCCAACTGAAAATTGCCCTCATCTTCGCTCATCAAAAGGCTGGTCACATGATTGGTCATGTCGCTGGTATCTTGGGCCATGAGGTAAGGCTGATCTTGTGACCAAATAAAATCTTTGAGGTAGTCTTCTAGCACAATGGCAATGGGCTTGGCCATAATTTGCTCCAAAATTTCGGGTTTGGTATGACGCCCAATAATGGCATGGGTTACCCTAGCGGTAATCTTGCCACTCACCCGAATACCATATTGATTAAATTTTTCTTTGACTTCTTTTTGAGTGAATCCACCAATTTTGCCGGTCAAAAAAAACAAAGAACGCTCTAGTGAAAAACTGCTTTTTTGAAAAGGGTTGGCTATAAAGTCCAGTAAACCATCAAAATTGCCTACGTATCCTCCATAAAAGCACATTTTGCGATCTTTGGGATAGTCCAATTGGCCATATTGCTGGATAAACTCGTTGGTTTTGTCAAAATAGCTGGTATTGCTTTCAAAATACGTATGCTCAAACAGCCCCCATTCTAAAGGCAAAGCATTGGCCGTTTGCATATCCAAATAATTATGGTGATTGGGATAATCTATTTGGATCGTAGCCAAGTGTTTGAGCAACGGTAACTTGGTAGGCAAAGGTTGATTATTGACCATCAATCGCAGGGTTTGAAGGGCAGGCATACGACCCAGTACTTCACTGGCCTGCTCCATATCCAATAACAGGCATCCACTCAAATCTAGCTCCTCTATGGAAGTCAATTGGGTGATTTCAGCAGGCAAAGTTCTCAAGTTTTCTCTACTCAGGTGTAGCTTTTTTACCTTACCCAAACCAGCCACTTTGATAAAAGTATCCACTAAATCCAGCTGAGGAGCTTCCCCATAATCTAAACTTTCCAAGGATTGCAACTGCCTGATTTCGGTGGGTAATTTCTTAATAGGGGATTTACCCAAACTCAACCGTTTTAAATTTACCAGGCGACAAAGCGCTACTGGAAATTCCTGGAAGTAATCACCCAGATCGATTGCTTCCATTTGAATCAATTCATCAATACCCTCTGGAAACTCCCACATAGGAGTATTTACAACTAATAATTTACGAAGTTGCTTTAGATGAAGCACCGATGCAGGTAATGCACCCACAAACTCAGGTAAATCGCTCAACACCAATTGCTCCAGAGATTTTAGCTGACCAATCGCCTCTGGTAATTGACAGATGATTTTACAACCCTGTATGCTTAGTTTTTTTAATCGAGACAAATCCCCCAATTGGCTTGGAAAATGTTTCACCAAGGGCAAATCCCGGAAAACAAGCGTATCAAGATTGGTAAGTTCGCCAATGGTGACGGGGATTGTTTCTAAACTCGAATCATTAATTTCTAAGGTACGCAAAGAAGAGACTGTACCCAGTACTCGAAGGGCTTGTTCCCAATTCAACTCTGGATTGTAATTGATGTCTATGTAACGTAGGCGGGAACACATTTTTAAGTCCTCAGGCAAGGTTGGCAGGAAATTGCTCGATAATCTCAGCACCTCAATTTGCTGCATCTTACCAATGGCCGGAACCAATTCTTTGAGGTCGTGTTTTTGAAGATCAAGCTCGGTAAGGCTCGACAAATGGGCCATTTGGGTAAACGCCTGAGACCAGTCTAAATGAGCGTTTTGATTGAGGTGAATTTTTTGAAGTTTTTTTAAACCTCCAAAAGTTTCAGGGAGTTGCCGGATGTTATTACCGCTGACCTCCAGAGTACACAATTGTGACAAAGCCCCTATTTGATTGGGCAAACGAATGATGCCACAACGACGCACATCTAAATACTCGAGGTTGACAAGGCGATCGATTTGATCAAAGGTTTTTTTGGTGAAAAAGTTATTACGCAATACCAATCGCCGAAGCTGGGTCAAGGTAAATATCGGCCCCAAGTCTCTTACCTTGTTAGAACGTAAATTCAAATATTGCAAGTTGGCTAACTGATTCATTTCAAGAGGTAGGCTTTCCAGGCCATTACTGTATAAAATGAGTTGTTCTAAACCAGTAAGCAAACCCACCTCGGCGGGGAGCTCTTCCATGCGCAAACCTGACAAATCCAAGGCTTTCAAATTGGGGAAGTTAGACAGGGTTTGGAGCGTAGAAGTTAAGTTTAACGCAGGATTGTCGCTCAGGTCTAGCTCTAGATAGGGTACTCGAGCCAGCAAATGCAGATTAGGAGGGAGTTTTCGTAGGCGTTTACGATACAATACCAATCGAATCCTTTTCTGGCCATTGTTCATTGCCTTCAAAGCCTTGTTGATGGAAGAAAAAGTAGCCAATGAATCACCTTCTAAAGCAGTGGAAGTCGCTAAAAACTCGGTCTGAAACCCTTCATAATTTGATTTTCTCATGGTGACTGTCTGATATAATAAGCTACTTACCAGTGGTGAGATTCGTTTGACCAGTGGTGATATTTAAAGGTAAGAAATATCAACAAAAGTTGAAAGAACGTACTTGGTTTGTGTACAATAAAATCACCTCTGCTTTTCTCACCTTCGTTTTATCACAATATAATTGATCTTTATAAGCTCACCCCCTTACCAATCCATCAGCCTCCAGTTGTGCTACATGCTCTCGAATCGTTTGCTCAAAAGGTATGTACTCAATCCCCAAATCCTGAATACTTTTGCTATTGTCAAACTTGAGCGGTTTTCCTACATTACGACTTATGTATTTCCAGCTCAGTCCAAACATAGGGCCTACCATATAAGACATCAACTTATTGATGGTACTTTTAGGCAGTTTATATTTTTTAGGGAAAGTTTCTTCTATTTTTTGGGCAATGCCCTTGAGCGAGCTATGATCACCAACCATAATATGACGACCTTGGGCAGTTGCGCGAAAAGCGGCCTCAAGGTGCGCCTCGGCTATATTTCGCACATCCACAATACCAAAGCCCACTTTGGGCACGCCTTGTTTAAATGTTCCTTTTAGAAAATCTAACATAGTGGCAATACTTGTGGAATCATTGCGATTGGTGAGCGATGGACCCAATACAAACGATGGATTGATGACTACAAGTTGCCAGCGACTTTGAGCTTCAGCCATTTTCCAGGCCTCTTTTTCTGCCACGGTTTTAGAATACGCATAAGGCTGGTGACTCGCCGAACTGGTTTCGTTCCAGTATTCCTCCGTAAATACTCCATTCTTGGTTTTTTTAAGATCGACCGCATCACCATAAATGGCCACCACACTAGAGGTAAGGACTACTTTTTTCACCGACTCGGCCTGATTGGCGGCATTTAATACATTACGAGTTCCTTGTAAAGCAGGAGCAATCAGTTGTTTCTGGGCATCTTTGATACCTGAACGAATAAAAGGCGAGGCAGTATGCATGATGATTTCACAGCCCTGAGCCGCCTCGTCAAAATCTCCTTCGTTCATCAAATCGGCCTGAATGGGCTCAAACGCTCCTGAACTATCCTGGGCCAAATCTACCAAGTGTTGATAACGGGCTTTGTTGTCTTTGTTGCGCACCGTACCTCGTACCGTACAGCCTTTCTCTAGTAGTTTTTTTATAATCCACGACGCAATATAGCCACTGGCTCCTGTTACCAGGATTGGTTTTGATGTATCTATTGTCATTGTGTAAGTAGTTTTTAAT
>CALDJV010000908.1 GCA_937899305.1 uncultured Cytophagaceae bacterium | reverse complement strand
TCCCCTTTTTTTTACCAATAATAATTCACAGTATTTGGCGAACATGTTAAGGTAAAGAAAATGATTTTAATTGAAGGTGAACCCGTAACCAAAGAAGTCGCCATAAAAAATTGGGAAAAGGAATTACGCATGTTTGTAAATTCTGATATCAATAAAACAGCTCTAATTGGCACCTACAATATCCAAAAAATGGGCAATGTGGTTACCTACACTTCTAAGGAAAGCAAAAATACGGTCCAATCTATGAAAGTAGAACTGGATGCATCTAAAAAACAAGCCAAATCTATTGTAATTACTACTGGAAATGAGAATTTATTGTTTTCTTCTGGTACTCAACTTAGATTATCTTGCCAAAAAACGGCCAATGAACAATATACCATTGCTCACTATGCCATCAAAGGATTTCAAAAAATTATTATGCGGGAAAAGCGCCCTTATGAAGTAGAGGCGACGGTGTTGTAGTTTTTTTTAGTTGGTAGATCGTAGTTAGGAGTTGGTAGTTTTCTTTAGTCCGTAATCCACGGCACTGATTGAATGCAAAGTGAAAAACGTAAAATGAAAAATAATACATCGCTCTGCGCAACCATTTAACAATGAGCGTAGCGGAGCAATGTAACAATTGAACAATATAACAATAAGCACAGCGGAAGAATTGAATAATAACTAAAGATACTTAAATATTGTCCAGATGATCTTGTAGCCCGCCATAATGGTTCCCTTGATGGTGCCGCTTACCTTGGAAACCCCAATTCGTTTTTTGTAATCTACGGGTACTTCGGTTACTTTGAGCTTATGCTTGGCCGCTTTTAGTTGCATTTCTACCGTCCAGCCATAGTTCTGGTCTTTCATTCCAATGGCCAATAATTTATCAAATTTGATTGCTCTGAAAGGGCCCAAATCGGTAAACTTTACCCTGTAAAAAAGACGAATCAAGAACGTAGCCAACCAGTTACCAAACACCTGTTGGGGCATCATGGCACCTTTTTGTCGTTGTCCGAGGGCCCGCGAACCAATGACCATATCGATGTCTTGTTTAATGATAGGGGCTACCACCTCTGGCATTTGCTGAGGATAATCCGAATAATCTCCATCAATGAATACAATAATGTCTGGTCGGGGAGTAATGGTTTGGGCATATGCAATGCCTTTCAAGCAGGCCGCACCATACCCCTGCTGAGGTTCGTCCAATACAGTGGCTCCAGCTTCTTGAGCTACCTTATGGGTATCATCAGTAGAATTGTTATTGACTACAACCACCTCGGCTACCAAATCTTTGGGGATGTCTTTGACTACTTTAGCAATAGACTTTTCTTCATTATAGGCGGGGATAATGACTACAATATGCGGCTTCACTTTTTCCAACGGCTTATTAAAATGAGTATTTGATTATTTGTAAAACAACACCAAAACTCATAAATAAACCAGAAAAGTTCGCAATAACTGAAAAATGTTTGATACTCCTGGTTGTCAAGTGTCAGCTATCTGACAAAACCTTCCCTCAAAGTGCCAAAATGCCTCTGCAATGGTTACCAACTCACTGAGATCACTTCCCCTGGCTTGTAACGATATACCCAAGGTTTACCATTCAAAGAGCCGGTCCAATACATCACCTTCAATACTACTTTTTTACCTTGTCTCGATACTGCCTTGACTACCGCGTTGGCGTGACGATGCTTGGAACGACATCGGGCAATATGTAGGTAATGATCTTGCTTCAAGTCTTCTGAAAAAGCTATATTTTCTTTTTTGTAAAAGTAACAAGCCTCGGTTTCGGGAAGTATTTCAGCAGTAAAGGTGTAGCCATCCTTGCTTTGGTTTACTACCCTGACTTGCGCTCGATTGGTGGCTTTTTTTGCCATTTCAATGCCCGCACAATATTTATTGAACAAATCTTGGTTTACCCGATTGGTACCTTCCAGTGTTCTTATTTTTTTTACTGCGGCACAAGCTCCCTCGGTGTCTTTGAGACGATCTTTTACTTGTACAATTTTTCTGAGCACAAACACCCGATCACCTTTCTTCAGGTCTTGTTTGAGCAAGTAATTATAATCATCCAAGGCTTTTGCTCGTAGGCGATAGCTACTTGCGTACGCATCACCCCGCATCAAGTACGCCTTTTGGGCATCAGGCTTTAGTTTGATGGTTTTGGTAAAATCTGCAGCGGCCCGTTGATATTTGTAGGTTTTGAGATAGGCATATCCTCGCTCGTAAAAGTAATAAGCATTTTGATCATTCTTAGCAATGAGGCCATTCAGAATCGGAATGGCTTGTTTGTATTTTCTTTTCTTAATCAATCGTACGGCTTCATCAAAGCTCCCTGGTTTTGTTGCAACTGGGGTCTTGGTCTTCCCTGTACTACCTCCTCGCTTAGACATTCCAGCCCAACTGACCACGGCTTCGTTGCCTATTTTTACCATTGGCTTTTTCACCCCGTTTTGAGTCATCGTAGACGTATATTTTTTTACTCGAATCGAAAAAACGCTTCCAGTAATCTTAGCCACTTGCCCTTCGGCCAATGATGTAGTACCAGTCATTCGCCCCATTTTAAACTTTCGCTTTATAGTCACCACTTCGTTCAGTTTGGGCTTGCTTCCGTATACGTACTGGATATTGAGGCTGGTATTGTTAAAGTAGGTAACTTTGCCGTGCATTTGAGCTTGAGTACGTGCCGAAGCCAACACAAAAAGCCCACCTAACATGAGCAAGTACAATAGTTTAGTCAAGTATTTCATCATTGAGTAGGTCCAACAGTTTTTTGATTAATAGCTTGTGTAGCCTAAAGGTTAACTGTTTTAAGTTTTTATGGTTGAATTGTTCTATTGTTCCGCCTTCGGCTCATTGTTAAATTGTTTTATGGCTAAATGGCTGCGCGAAGCGATGATTTATTTCTATTGTTAGTTCCTTCGGCTTCGCTCAGGACTAATGTTCCGCCTTCGGCTCATTGTTAAATTGTTTTATGGCTAAATGGCTGCGCGAAGCGATGATTTATTTGTACCGCTTTGCGTTACTATCGACCATCAACCTTGGACTTCTAACTACCAAATTGATAAATCACTGATTATAAGCAAATTACAAAACGCTTAACGCAGGGTTTAAAATTGGTAGTTTAAGGGGGAACAGGCAAACCGGTTTAGGCTATGGACTAAAGAAAGCTATCGACTAAATAAAACTACGATCTACCAACTCCTAACTAAAAAACTATGGACTATGGACCGTCGACTATGGACTAAAAAAGCTTCTCAGCAATCCTCAATTTGGCACTCCGGGCCCGGTTATTTTGGCTGATTTCCTCTTCGGTGGCAGTAATAATTTTCCGATTGACGGCACGTAAAGGCTTGAGCACATTGCCATACATATCTTTGTCGGCTTCTCCCCTAAACTTTCCTTTTTGAATATAATTTTTTACTGGACGATCCTCCAACGAATGATACGACATAACCACCAAGCGTCCCTGAGGGTTGAGTACTTCCGCAGCTTGCTCTAGCATTTCTTCCAGTACTTTTATTTCTTCGTTTACCTCGATGCGTAAAGCCTGAAACACCTGAGCAAAAAATTTATATTCGCGGCCACGAGGCGCGTGCCGCTCTACCGCCTGCTTGAGCTGCGCTACAGTATCAATCGCTTGAGTGTGACGTGCCCTCACCAAAGTACCAGCTACAGTTTTAGCGTTCTTGAGTTCGCCATACATGCCCAATATTTTATGTAGTTCGGCTTCGGTGTATTCATTTACTACATCACGAGCAGTGGTGGGTAGATTTTCGCTCATTCGCATATCCAGGCGAGCATCAAAACGAGTAGAAAAACCCCGCTCAGGGGTATCTATCTGATGTGAAGAAATGCCCAAGTCGGCCAAAATACCGTCTACTTTGGTAATTCCATATACTTTGAGGTATTTTTTTAGAAAGCGAAAATTGGCCATAATCAAATGAAAACCAGGATGTTGAATATCCTTTGATTGCTGTTTCGCGTCGATGTCTTGGTCAAATGCCAACAGCTTGCCTTGGTCACCAAGATGCTCGAGAATGGCTCGAGAGTGACCTCCTCCACCAAAAGTAACATCTACATAAATCCCGGCTGGTTTGATGGCTAACCCCTCGATACATTCTCTCAACATGACGGGTTGGTGGTATTCGCTCATAATCATTTCTATTTTATAAACCTTGCTTTATTTTTCTGCCGCTTTTTACTAGTAACCCTATCACAATAACCTCCGCATTTTAACTGTGACCTTTACCGTCATACTTCGTTAAATTTGAAGGCTTTATCTTGACAGTGTTACTTAGCACTTTTTTAGAGGCTTTTTTTGCGAAAACACAAAGTTAAGGATACCTTTAGTCTTGAACCCTATCAGTTCAACAAAAAGTTAATAACACTGGGAATTTATTTACTCATTAAACAGATTTGAACTATGAGACTAGAAACTGGAATTACTGCCCCTGATTTTACCCGAAATGATGTACATGATCACTCCCTGTCTTTATCTGACTTTAAGGGAAAAAAAATATTTCTAGCTTTTTTACGTAATACTCGCTGCCCACTTTGTAGTCGTTTTTTATTTGGGCTTTCACGTCGGATCCAAGTATTTGGAGAAGATAAAGTTGCGATGGTCATTGTGTATGAGTCGCGTAAGGAATTGTTTTTACTGAGTGGTTTTTTTAAAAACTTACTCGCAAAACATCCCAATCTACGCATCATTTCTGACCCTCAAAGGGAGCTTTATGACCTCTATGGAGCTGAGATCTCTCCGGCAAAAGCAACCCTAGAGGCGCTTCAGGCAGCCAATAGAATGGAAGAAATCGAAGATGCAGTACAGAAGGGCTTCACTGGCGATGCCATCGAAGAAGGTACTCACCCTGATGCCATTCCGGCCGACTTTTTTATTAATGAAGATTTTGAGATTGAATATACCCATTATGGAAAAGATGCGGGAGATCATATTGGGATTGGTTTGATTGAGGCTTTTGCCAACGGTGAACCCATTGCACCTACTGCGGTGTAAATTCTATTTTTACAGTCTACTCATATCCTAAATTTATATGTCTTCTCAAATGCAGTCAAGGTATTTGCATTGGATGATTCTTTTTAAAACCTCGGCAAAAACGGTTGTACTAAATCAGTAACTATGTAGCCTCCCCAGCGAAAATACCCATGACTACTTTGGTTCAGTTGGTTTGAATACCTCGCTGTCACGCGGTGGGTCGCGGGTTCAAGTCCCCTTGATTGCAATTGGATACAATCACAAGCAGTTACTTGGTAAGGATTGGGTCAGTTGTTTGCTATTGGGATGGCTACCTTGTTACGACTTAGCCCCACTAGGAAGAAAACACAGCAAAAAGCAGGTCATTGATTGCTATTCTATGGATCATTGGTGTTGCTTAGTCGGTCATGTATCGTATTCATCGCCTAAAAGTGTATAGCTCAATTGGTAGAGCACTCATTTTCCAAGCTGTAGGTCGTTTTCCTATTGGATCTCGACCTCTTTTTTTGAACACCCTCGAATTGACAGGTAATTTCGCTCCCTTAGGCCCGTTATATTTAATCATCTGCGGTTATCTTACTCGTGCTAACGACAATCATGCAGCATTTTTGGTTGTTTATAGGGTAGCTCATTCGGTTTACTCCCCACGCTTTCGTGGCTAAGCGTCTATTATTTTGTAGTTGCTTCCAAAACCAAGTTTAGCTACTTTATTGAGCGAATATTTTCGTCTTTTTCAATACAACACCTCATTTAAGTCTGACCAAAAACACCAATACCAACCTCATAACCAGCATTTTAAATCAAAACTCACAAACTCTACAAATCACCTTCTAAAAAACAGTAATATCCGAAAAAAACGATCTAAAAACAGCTTATTATGGGGTAAATTCATGTTTTTTAGTAGGCCTAGAAAGAGATTACGCTAGTTTTTTTGGTAATCAAGTAGCACCATTCGTAGTAGGCGGAACTTTTGCCTTTGGAATACTCAAAAAAGCCAAATAATGCCATTATTTAGGAAGTTATTGTTTGTTAAGTCCACAATGACTACTTCATCCACGTCAAATAACCTATTTTCATCCTGGAAACCGGGGTTCGATTCCCTTATCTGTCATTGATCAAGTTCAAGTGAGCCTTTAGCCAAGCGTGTTCTGCTTGAATTTTCATCAAATCACCTTACTGATAATAGTTATCCCAGGGGGTAATATCATTTTTTCCTAAATAAAGGCATTCGTCATTATTTTATCATTGAACTACTTCTTTATTTACCTATGTAAATGACAAGGTCCAAGCAAATCCCGAAATTTGTAGCCTGTAAATTTTATAAAACATGGAAATTACTCAAATGTTACTGATTACCTCGGTGGGAGTCTTAGGTATTTTTCTGGGAGCACAAATTTGTGAAGGAGCGTTACTTGTTCCTTATTGGAAATCATTGGCTCCCAAAGATTTCTTTGACTTGCACCAAACTTATGGCAAGAAAATTCACCGTTTTTTTGCTCCTTTGACCATTGCTGCCACCTTTGTTCCGGTATTCACCGCTGGGTACCACCTGTTGGTAGCTACTGCTTCTGCTTTGGCTACTTTGGGAATGGCCATTTGCTGCTTGCTGTTTTTTGCGACCTATTTTCTCTACTTCAAAAAAGCCAACCGTGGCTTTGCTGATCAGTGTATTACGGCCCAAGCATTGCCTCATGAACTACGTCGTTGGGGTCATTGGCATTGGGGACGGGTGATCCTCGAATCCATTGCTTTTGGGTTTGGGCTGGCGGCTTTAGCTTCTTGACTAGATCATCAGATTATAACACTACTATTTCTTGTAGGGCCTAGATCAAAAACTTGCAGGAGTTTTTAGAATAACAAATGGCTTATGTTTCACAATATTTGGTGTACTCTCAAACAATCACCGTCTTTCTGATGATTTCCAAGAAATGAAATATTCCTTACTCTTGAGAGTTGAGGTTAAATTCAACTATATTTATACTTCTATTGACCGCTTATCTCGTCTTTTTTTCGTTATATTGCAGGTAACCACTTAAAAAATAAATACCATGCGTTCACAAGCTCAACAACAAGACAATCAAGGGGCCATTTCATCTCCTCAAAGTCAAAGCATTACTCCAACCATTCAAGCCAAGCAAAAACCCATACAGGCAAAACAAAAGCCTATTCAAGCCAAACAAACTCCCGTACAGGCCAAGCAAACTCCTATTCAACGTAATACTGGAAATGACGCCAGTCCTCCTAAAAAAAGACGTAATAAGATCGGTGAACACAAAAGAAAGAAAAGAGCTGCAAGAAATCAGCACAAAGCGGCTAATCAAACAGGCAAGGCATAGTAAAGATTAGTACAGTTTTTCACTGTACCAACCTTTACTCCGTCCTTCAATCAAGTTGTATTTGATGGTTGATCAATAGAAGTGATCTCAATTTCACCTGCTTCTAACAACTCATAAAACTCCATAGCTACTTCATACAAATAACCCGATCCGCTGTTTTGATCTACTAAGCTGACCAGTTGATCATAACTCAGGTTTTTGGCTTCTTTTATGGCTTGCAGTAACATTTTGCATTCATCCAAACCTCTGGCCGTGTTCCAACAACCTTTAAAACCATTGGCTTTTAAATGGGTATTCATTCGCAGCAACTCTTTGAAATCTAAAAAACTCCCTTCTCGACTGAATCTATCCAAAAATGCTTCTCTACTATCTACTTCCTCCTCTATGTCATAAGCTACTTCGTCAAAGGTAGCATCATGATGGAGTGTAATCACTCGGGCATTGGTCATCATGATCCAAATGTCAGAATGTACATAAAGCGCTGGAAAATTCTCCAAATAATCTTCAAAAGGCCGCAATCCCATATCGATGTATTGACTAATCCCCTCCAAACAGGCAGCTCCTTTTATTTTTTTGACCATCACAGTCGCCTCGATAAACGCTTTGATGTCTGGATGAATCTGGGGAATTTGATAGGCCTTGCTGACTGCTTCATAGAAACTCGAAAAATCTTGCTTGTGATGGGCTTCAAACAATAACTGAGACAACTCGCCTCGTTCCTTTAGTTGAATGACTTCGGTTTCGGTTAAGTCAACTGTTTCGGCGTTTTTGATGAATTCTTGAATGTTCATGGGTAAGCTGTAGTTTGGTTTATCACTTCTCGTAAACAAATGGTACCAAGTTATTTTTTAGGAAACTTGGTACCACCAGGGTCAATCCCATATCGTAGAACGATCAATCCCCAGAGTACGCATGTACCCTTGCATTTGCCCGGTATGTACCGCTTCGTGGTAAGCAATTCTATTTAGGTAATCGCCTAATTTTTTCACTTGCCCTACTTCACTTCTTCTAATCACAATATTTTCTAGGTCTGCGGCTTGCAAGCCTTTGATCATATTCAAGAAAGCTTCTCGGTATTTTTGGGCAAAATCTAATTCATATTGTAAATCTTGGTAGGCTATATTTTCCCAGGGAGAAGGGTAATCTCCCAGGTTTCCCCGGTTTTGAACAATGACGTGAAACAAATGCTCGGTCTCTAACACATGTCGCACCATTTCAATCACCGTAAAGGCTTCTTCGTCCGGTTTCCAATGCCAATGCGCTTGAGGGATACACTCCCATAACTTGATGCTTCGTCTTCTGATTTCTGCAAAATTTAATAAGATCAGATTAATTGAATTCATAGATGAGGTTTTCTTTGAATTAAAAATATGATTGCAGCAAGTCCACGATAAAGTTAATGATAATGGTTCATCTTTTTGAGTTTATTTGGAATGTATTTATCAGGAAACCAAAGCCCCCTTCCTTATATTTTATATTATATTATATTGCATTTACATTAAATCTTTAATTACATGAAAAAATCACAAGAAAAATTATCTTTAGAGCAGTTAAGCGAAACAGTTGGTATTTCTAGCCGACTTTCCGCACGTTGTCTGTTGTCTTAGTTTAATTAATAGTATTGCT
>CALDJV010000907.1 GCA_937899305.1 uncultured Cytophagaceae bacterium | reverse complement strand
GTTTAAAAACTATAATCCGGGATAAAATTCAAACCCGCTCAAATATAAACTTTGCATCCTTTACCAGTAAATAATTTTATTGTTTGTAAAGACGCTTGATTATATCAAGCGTCTTTTTTTATACAATATTAGGAAGTAGTTTTGCAGGGTTATTCACAAGAACCTCCAATACTATGATCAAAAAGTGGATTATATACATCACATTGGTAACCATAACCATGGCTTGCCAGTCAAACTCCAAAAAGGAAAATCATAATACGCATAATACTTCACATCAGGGACACCAGCATGGCCATGAAGGCCACACCACCGCCGATAACTCAAAAGTAAATTACGATTGTCGCCATTGTGGTATGCCCTCACAAGAATACCCCAAATGGAAAGTCAAAGTGATGACTGAAAAGGGGCCAATATGGTATTGCTCCCCCCGTTGTATGTTCATCAGTGTTTTAAACAAAGACAAAGGCCCTAAGGGTATCAAGTCTATTGAAGTCATCAGTTATTATGACACCAAACCCATCGATGCCAAAACCGCACTTTATGTAACCGGAAGCGATATACTGGGACCCATGGGGCACGATTTGGTGCCTTTGAAAGACAAAGCCGCCGCTAAAGATTTTAAAAACGAACATAAAGGACAAACAATCGTTTCTTTCGATGATGTCAACATGAAAATCGTTCAAGCATTGGTAAACAAGGAATAGACGTAAGTTTTCAGAAGAGTTAAAACTGATAAAATTTCACTTTCTAGTAATCACTCAATACCTTTGCCTCGATTTTCAGAAAAAAACTCTCAAATCAGAAAAGAAAGCAGCTTAAACACATAATCAATGAAGCAAGACTCTTCTTCTACCCCATCGGTGGGTTGGGTAGCTCGCCTCCAGGAAAAATGGGCCTTACAAAATGTTTGGCAAGTAATCGCGGTATTGGTTACTTTCTCTTTGGCCGGCTCTAGTGTGGTTATTTTACGTAAACAATTGTTTTGGTTACTGGGCTTTGATCAGGAAACGGCTTGGTGGGTCAAAACGGTGACTTATATTTTGTTGATTTTTCCTATGTACCAAATATTGCTCTTGGCTTATGGCTTTTTATTAGGGCAATTTTCGTTTTTTTGGGAAAAAGAGAAAAAACTGATGCGTTGGTTTGGACGAAAATTAGGATTGAGAAAATCTTAATGTAGGTACTTACCATACTAAAATGATATGCCCCAATGATTTCATTTTTTGATGTATCATTGGGGCATTTTTATATTTTATTCCACACTACTAGACATTTTTCGGTTGTGGAGACACAAACCGAGGCGGCCGCGCCGTTGGCCGTGTCCCCACGGCCAACTTGGGCTAAAATGTCTAGTAGTATGATTTTATTCTATTGGTTTACTGATAGGTTTTGTCGGCGTGATGAACAGTTTAGTGCTTCATAATATTCCAACTGACCCTTTCTTGTCCCAACTCAATTTGAAGCATATATTTACCAGTAGGCAGCGTAGCCAAATGAAAGGTACATTCCCCATTCTGTAGCGATTGGGTATTTTGTAACACCATTTGCCCAAAAGCATTGTAAACAACTATTTTCACTTGTTGAGCAGTTTTACCCTCCAAGCGTAAATGCAATAGATCAGTAGTGGGGTTGGGATACAATGTCAATTTGCCTTTTGCCAATTGGTTGGGTAAGCCAGTAGGAGTAGTCACTACATAATTGATTCCACTCACCGCAGTGGTTGCACCTACCGCTACGGTAACTCTGCCTGTAGTAGCCCCAACTGGTACAATCACCCTGAGCGCAGTACTACTGCCCGAAGTAATGCTCGCAATGCGCCCATTGAACCTTACAATGTTATTGGCTCGGTTTACATCAAAGTTAGTTCCCGTAATAAGCACCTCAGTGCCCACTGGGCCCGATTTAGGACTAAAATCAGTAATGGTTACATCAGTGGCATTGGTTAAGACCACAAAGTCTGTAGTCGTGCTGGCTGTTTTAGAGCCCACTTCTACCGTGATTTTACCGGTGGTGGCATCGGTAGGTACGATTACTTTGAGCTCGGTACTGGTAGCCGAGGCAATGGTAGCCACATAGCCATTAAACCTCACCGTATTACCTGAGACAATGGGATCAAAATTAACCCCAGTAATGACTACTTCGGTGCCTACTGTTCCTGATTTAGGGCTGAAATCGGTAATGGCCAAATCAGTCGCATTGGCCAATACCACAAAATCGGTGGTGGTGCTCGCACTTTTGGAGCCCACTTCTACCGTGATCTTACCTGTGGTGGCATCATTAGGTACAGTTACTTTCAATTCAGTGCTGGTAGCCGAGACAATGTTAGCCAGGGTCCCGTTAAACTTCACTGTATTGCCTGACGCATTGGAATCAAAATTGGCCCCGGTAATCACTACTTCACTGCCTACTATTCCTGCCTTGGGGCTAAAATCAGTAATGGCCAAATCAGTCGCATTGGCCAATACCACAAAGTCAGTCGAGGCAGTGGCCATTTCTGAATCCACTTCCACCGTGATCTTACCTGTGGTGGCACCCGTAGGTACAGTTACTTTGAGTTCAGTACTGGTGGCCGAGGTCACCGTTGCTAGAGTACCGTTAAACTTCACCGTATTACCTGCTATTACCTCATCGAACCCACTTCCGGTAATGATGACCTCTGTACCTGCCACCCCTGATTTGGGGCTAAAATCGGTAATGGCCAAACCAGGCGCACTGGTTAATACGACAAAATCAGTCGCGGTAGTGGCCGTTTTAGTACCCACTTTTACGCTAATTTTACCCGTAGTAGCACCTTTGGGTACGGTTACTTTGAGTTCCGTGCTGGTGGCCGAAATGATTGAAGCGGTTTTCCCGTTAAACTTCACCGTATTACCCACAATGCTTGCCTCAAACCCTATTCCAGTGATGGTTACTTCAGTTCCAACTACTCCCGAAGCAGGACTGAAAGAAGTAATCCCAGGGGCAGGAGCAAATGAGAACAATTCGCGCCCGGTAGCTTCAGTAGAAGCTGACAAGTAAATTTTATTATTCAAAAGCGTCAAAATTTGAGGAGCACTGTTTCCTTGTGAGTTGATATCTGCCAGCAATTTGGTGCCCACGGAGGTACCATCACTTGTCCACAACTCCTGTCCATGTACGCCATCATACGCCGAAAAGTACAACCGTCCTCCAAATACATTGATTCGCCCCACAAAACTCCCTATATTTCCTGGATAGATGTCTTTCACAATTTGGGTACCTGCAGTGGTACCATCACTTACCCAGAGTTCCTCACCATTCACCCCATTGTTGGCACTAAAATATAATTTATCATGGAGTACTGCTCTACCCACCACATGCTGATTTCCTTGGCTTCCGGGATAGATATCTTTGACCAGTCGGGTACCCGCTTCGGTACCATCACTTACCCATAACTCCTGTCCATGCACACCGTCATTGGCCATCAAAAACAGGCGATCATTCACTGCGGCCACCATGTATAAGTTATTGTTATTATTTTGATTAGGATCAATGTCTTTTACCATACGCGTACCTGCAGTGGTACCATCGGTTACCCAGAGTTCTTGTCCGTGTACCCCATCATTGCCACTAAGATACAGTTGATTCCCTATCACGGCAAAAAACCATAATAACCCACCATTACTCCCTTGGTAGATGTCCTTCAAGAGTTGAGTGCCCGCGGAGGTACCATCGGTCACCCACAACTCTTTGCCATGTACGCCATCATTGGCCTCAAAAAATAACTTATTTCCCACCAACCTAAAAATACCTGGCTCACTGAAGGCACTTCCAGGGTTGATATCTTTGAGCATTTGAGTGCCTGCGGTAGTACCATCACTCACCCAGAGTTCTTTTCCATGTACGCCATCATCGGCGGTAAAGTATAGCTTATTGTTGAGCACTTGCATGTTCCAAATGAAGGTACCCGATCCTCCTGGATAGATATCTTTGACCAATTGGGTCCCAGTAGTCGTACCGTCGGTTACCCAAAGTTCATACCCATGGGTGATATCATTGGCCGTAAAATATAACTTAGGGATGAAACAAAAATAAGTTTCCCAATTTATGTTTCTAATTTGTA
>CALDJV010000906.1 GCA_937899305.1 uncultured Cytophagaceae bacterium | reverse complement strand
AAATGATCCGATTAAGCCTATTGAACGGTACAAGATATGTAGTTACTAATATCGTATTTCAATTTCTAAATGATCCGATTAAGCCTTTAATTTGCCTTGTTCCCTTGCGATCCGCAATTGCAATTTCAATTTCTAAATGATCCGATTAAGCCTCGGGTTCGTTGCCCGAGTCGTTTCTAAAAATTCATTTCAATTTCTAAATGATCCGATTAAGCCCCGCAAAATAATGGCTAAAAATGGGCATTTGCAAGCTGGAATCAAAGGTGAGGAACATATTTTTAACCCACAAAATCTGAAACCTACAATAGTGTAAAAAGCTCTAGAGGGTTTCAGACTTTATATACATCTCATTATCAATGTTTTATGCTTCAAACCCTAAAAAATGATCGGCTGGTTGGGGGCAAACCAGCGAGGTTTCAGACTTTTGATAATATATGATCTGTCCTGTAGCCCAATGTCATTAAGTTGGTGAAATAATGTTGATTAACCAACGTTGATCAAGATTGCCTACGGTGAGCTCACTACGTTCGGTTGAAGAATGAGGCTAACGCATCACAATCAAGCTGTCTTGTTGCTGATCTACTTTTAGTCTCTAGCTAAATTTTGATTGAAACGATGGCTTTAACAAATTTTTATGAGCCAAAATCGGTTTAGTAAAACTACATAAATAACCTAATCCATTTGGCTGATCTCTCGTCGCTATACTTCTTCAAAAACTTGTCCTGTAAGGAACTTCCGTAGCTTTGGCTACGCAAAGATTTTTTGAATCGTCTTTAAAACCGTACACTAATTTTTAATCTACTAAGACTTGTATTTGAATACTCTTTATCAGGTATAAACAATGTTTGAATAACCAGCTCTTTCTTTCCGCCTTATTTTGTTGGCGTTAAGAAATTTATGCAATGAAGCCGTTAAAACTGATCACTGAGCGAGGTACGAGCGAACGTTTGAGCAGTTTCGGCGTAATGAAGTAAATTTTAGCACAACAAAATACAGCGGTGGCCTTTTTTGCTTCGTTTTTTTGGCTACAGAAAAAAATGAAGGGCTGTTGAGGTTAAAGAATCTTCATTTTACACTCGAGGCTTCCTGATTATCAGCGTTGTAAACTTATCCAAAATGAAAAATATTTTGAGTAAAAAAAATGTGTACGGTTTTGAAGAATCGTCTAGCACCAAGATATTGCACTAAATTTGGATTAGTTTATTTCTTCCGTTTTACTTAGTATAAAAAACATCATTTAATTTCCTGGTTCAAACCTAAAAAGTGTACTTTTGCTCATTGTAGTTGAACCTTGTGTAGACCCATATGGCCGAAATATTACCATTTAAAGCTTGGCGCTATAATGCATTTTTAACAGATAAACTGTTGAGCCTCAGCGCCCCTCTTTCAGAAACCATTTTTCAACAAAAAGAAGCGGCACTTTATCAAGAGCCCTATCATAACTTTCATATTGCCTCACCCAGTGATGCTCCTCCTTTCGAGAATATCAGTCGCCGGGTAGAAAACTGGAAGCTAGACAAGGTCATCCGGCAAGATCACCTATCTGCTATCTATGTATACTATCAGCATTTTCGCAATAAAGGCGAAAATCGTGATGCCTGCCGCCGGGGTTTTGTTTGTCTGATCAAGGCCAACGATTTTGAAGATCAAGTGGTTTTACCGCATGAAATGACGGTTCCTCAGGCAGTCAACTTCCGAACCAACCTTTTGCAGTCTACCGATTTGCATACCACACCTACTCACGGATTGTATACTGATGAAGAACAATTGCTTGAGCATTACATGGACGAAAGCATCAAAAACCCGATCTATGAAGTAACCGACGCCCATCAAACCCGCCATATTGTGAGTATGATTCACGACCAAGAGGTCATCGCTCAGTTTGTACAGGCACTACAAGCCAAAAAGATTTTTCTGGCCGACGGCCACCACCGTTACGAGAGTACCCTTCAGTATAAAAACACCCTTCGCAAAAACAACCCTTATCATACTGGCGCCGAGCCCTACAATTATCACCTGATGTGGCTGACCAATACCCATTCCAGCGACTTGGGCATTTTGCCTACCCACCGCTTGGTACATCGGTTGCCCGAAGGCATGACCGAAGCTGGGTTGTTGGAAAAACTAGCCCATTTTTTTGAAGTATCGGCTCAGGATAATATCCAACAAATACTTGGGGCGGCCCCTACTGAGAACCTGTGGAGGTTTGCTTTGATTTGCCAAAACAAGTCATTTTTGCTGTCTTTGAAACCAGAAGCCCTGCAAAAGTTTCATTTAGACATTCCCGATGTGATCAAAAAACTGGATTTATCGGTGTTGCATTACTTTGTTTTTGATCAAATTATGGGGTTTCCTTGGGGAGATCAGTTTCGTTATTTAGGTTTTTCCCAAAACTACCGGGAATGTATTAGCAAAGTACAAAACGGAGAAGAGCAATTGGCTTTTTTGACTAGAAAGATCACCTTTGAGGAAATCAAAAACGTATGTGAAAGTGGCAATACCATGCCCGCCAAAGCCACTTATTTTTTTCCTAAAGTTTTGGGAGGGTTGGTCTTTGGTTCAGTAAAACAAGGCGAGTTTTGATCATCAATAAATACTATTTTTTCCGGTTCCTCATTGGTTGCATTACAATATGGATGGGTAATCGTTGTACCCCTTCTTCACATAACAACCATCAACAGTACGCCCAAGAGCAACAGGTGATGCACATCAAGGACAAACGAGGGAATCATATTGTGAAGCTGGTATGGGATGATCAAACTACCCTCATTGAATCGGACCAAAAAGTGTGGCAAAAATCAGCTGAGAGTCAAGTCTATTTATCTGACAAACGGCCCTTCTTGACCGTAACATCACAGGGGTTGCATATCCAGGTTACTTCTCATCACCAGCCAGCAGATGACTGGCAAATCCGGTTTTTAGACGACACCATGCAGGTCTTGCAAACCAACCAATCTATTTATCAAGTAGTGCAGCCACAACCGGATAAGTTTTGGGTGTACAAATCGGGGCGAGAAGTGGGCAAAACTAAGATGAAAAACGGCCTGATAGATGTCGATGGCTATGGGATTGATTTAAAAATACCCGCTCAAACCAATGCTTATGCCTATACAGTATTGATGATGTACGAAATCCCCGAAGCAATTCGATTTACCTTGATGGCCGAATTACTAAAAAAGGGGATTTAAATTTATCTCAAAACTGACTTGGATTTTTAGGCGTACAGATTCAATCATTACCTCCAATGTATTTCTTGACTAAAACTCCATTCCAACCAAAATGTTTTGCTCTTTAATGTTACTTTTCAAGTTTTTAGTATAACTATTAGAAGTTATATTTTAGAAACTAACACTTTGCTAACACTTTATGTTAGCCATCGCCCCACCAATTTACGATTTTTATATTAAGTAAAACTACAAAAATAACTTAGCTCCTTCCGCAAGGTCAGGATTTTCAACATTTAGCTAATCTCTGACCGCTATACTTCGTCAAAAAATAGTGCTAATGGCGCTGCCATTAACCAATTTTTTAGACTTGTCTAGCACCAAGATATTGCACTAAATTTGGATTAGTTTATTTCTTCCGTTTTACTAAGAAAATTAGAATACTACATTCACGTACGAACTGTTAGTCAAAGCGCTGTATTGAAAATTAGAATCACCCTACAAACCCCTTCGAGAAATGAAAAATGATCAATTATTCTGGACAAAATTGGTGCAAGGCGATAAGAAAGTGGTAGAAGAAATATTTCAGTTGAATGTGCCTGTGTTGTTTAAATATGGCAGAAGATTTTCTGATGATGACCGAATCATCGACGAATGCATTCTGCATGTGTTTTTAGATATATGGAAAAACCGTCTTCATTTGAAAGATGAAGGTCAAATTAAATTATTTTTGATGAAAAAATTACGTCAGGCTTTGGAAGCCAAGGAAAAAGGCGCCCAACTTCGACGTGCTTAATACATTGAACTGCTTTACACTGTTCATTTTACACTCCCCAATATCTAATTGGGGAACACCCTAACCACGATTTTTTTGAAAGAATGATGGCGCGCACGCAAGCATTTATACTTGCTCAAACAAACGATCGTCGCCAAAATCAGTTTTTTTTTACCTTCCTTATAAGTTTTTCACTACTTTCGTTTGCCAAATAAATGGTGGAGGTCATCATACCTCACAACAATTTATAATGACAACATACATGGCAAAAGAAATCTATACCGATTGGTTTAAGTCTTTACAAGATAATATATGTGCGGCCCTGGAACAGGCCGACGGCAAAGCAAAATTTGAACAAGATGAGTGGAAGCGTCCTGGTGGCGGAGGTGGTCGTACTCGCATCATCCGCAATGGAGGAGTCATTGAAAAAGGGGGCGTGAATTTTTCGGCAGTACACGGTGAAACCTCTCAGGCCTTGCAAGATAAAATGGGGTTTCCAAAAGCCGAATTTTATGCTACAGGAGTATCCATTGTCATTCACCCGACCAACCCTCATGTCCCTATCATTCATATGAATGTACGCTACTTTGAGCTATCTACGGGCATTGCCTGGTTTGGCGGCGGAATTGATCTCACCCCCATTTACATCGTCCCTCAACAAGCCCAGTTTTTCCATCAGGAACTCAAAAAAGTATGCGATCAACACCACACTACTTATTACCCAGAGTTTAAGCAATGGGCCGACGATTATTTTTATATCAAGCACCGTCAAGAGACTCGAGGTATTGGAGGAATTTTCTTTGACCGCCTGCAAACTACCAACGACATTGCTCTTGCCGATCGTTTTGCTTTTGTACAATCCGTAGGCAACGCCTTTGCCCCTATTTATACGCAATTGATTGCCCAAAACAAAGACAAGGCCTTTGATGAGCACCAGGTAGAGTGGCAAAGGGTGCGTCGAGGACGTTATGTAGAGTTTAACCTGGTATACGACAAAGGTACCAAGTTTGGGCTAGATACGGATGGGCGAATTGAATCGATTTTGATGAGTTTACCTGCCCACGCTTCTTGGATGTATAACTACCAAACCAAGCCTGGAAGTGACGAAGAAAAAACCCTTAAATATTTGAAAAAAGGAATTGCCTGGGATCATTAGTAATTGACCTTTCTCAGTGATTTTTTTGGGAAATATGGCTGTGAATGCGTCAGCTAGACTCGGCATTTAGTCTGTCAGCGTTAAGAACTTGAGTAATGGAGCCGTTAAAAATGATCACTGACATCCGTTGATAGCGCGCTGACTTTGCGTGAGGATGGAATGTTTGAGCATTTAGCTAAAGCAGAGCTCAGCGCAGC
>CALDJV010000905.1 GCA_937899305.1 uncultured Cytophagaceae bacterium | reverse complement strand
TCCTTAAGGAAACAGCATTGGTCGACAGTCCATAGTCCACAGTAGCGCAAAGCGGAACAACAGAGTGATTATCATATTTGCGAAAATAAGAATATAATCATCGCTTCGCGCAACCCGAAGTCCTGAGCAAAGCCGAAGGAACTAACAATAGAGCAATTTAACAATGCAACAATGAGCGAAGCGGAACAATAGAACAATTTCACCATTAGTAGAGCGAAACCTTATTTTTTATCATTCCTTAGTAAAACTACATCAATAACTTAATCCATTTGACTAATGTCTTGCTACCATGCCTCCCGAAAAAATAGTGCGAATAGCGCTGCTATTAGCCAATTTTTTCATTCGCCTGACAACAAGCTATTACATCAAATTTGGATTAGTTTATTTTTTCCGTTTTACTTAGTAAACAAATATACTGAATTTATCAGAGGAAGGGTTTCGTCAGATTGGGATATTTTTATTTGATTTTTTTTATTTAAATGCCTTCTATCACCTCGAGCGATGCTTCCACTTTTGTACTTCTCGAATCAACAACACCTCCGCCTTGAGGCTATACCAAAGACATAAACAAAAAGTGTCAAACCTACCTACCGTACTGCTCTACCAATTTCTCCGCACACTTTTCTCCATCGATGGCTGCTGACATGATCCCTCCAGCATATCCTGCCCCTTCGGCACAAGGGTACAAACGTTTCATTTGCACATGTTCGAAAGTGTCTTTATCTCTAGGAATACGCACCGGAGAAGAAGTACGGCTTTCTACTCCTACTATCTGGGCTTCATTGGTCAAGTAGCCCTTCATTTTTTTACCAAACCACTGAAATCCTCGGCGCAAGCTCTGGCTGATAAACGGGGGCAATACCTCATCCATAGACACGGGTAAAAGCCCGGGCTGATAGGAAGTTTCAAGCAATTGACTGGAAGTCTTGTGTTGCACAAAATCGAGCATTTTTTGACCTGGAGCAGTCTGGGTTTTTCCGGCTACTTGGCAAGACCGTTGTTCAATTTCTTGCTGAAAATACATGCCTGCCAAGGGACCATGTTTTTCATATGGTTTAAGGTCTTCTTCTACTACCGAAACCACCATGCCTGAATTGGCAAACTTAGAATTGCGGCGGGAAGGCGACATGCCATTGACCACTACCTCGCCTGAAGCTGTGGCAGCAGGCACAATAAATCCTCCTGGGCACATACAAAAAGAAAACACTCCCCTTTGTTTGCCTTGGTGTTTTACCTGGGCGGCCAACGAATAAGAGGAAGCCGGCAAATACGCTCCCCGATCGTCTAAATTGTACTGAATCTGATCAATCAGTTGTTGGGGATGCTCTATCCGTACTCCCAATGCAAAGGGCTTGGCCTCGATGTACACGTCTCGCTGGTGCAGTTGAACAAAAATATCACGGGCCGAGTGTCCAGTTGCTAAAATCACCCCAATGCCCTCTATGCGATCTCCGGCCTCAGTAACGACTCCAGTCATGGCACCTTCTTTCAAGATAAAATCAGTAACTTTAGTATCAAAATGTACTTCTCCCCCAGCCTGTAAGATGCTTTCCCGCAGATTGGCCACGATTCGGGGAAGCTTATTGGTGCCTATGTGTGGGTGGGTATCCACCAAAATATCTTCTACTGCTCCATGGGCCACCAAAATCTCAAGGATGCGTCGTACACTGCCCCTTTTTTTGGAACGGGTGTAGAGTTTTCCATCCGAATAGGTCCCTGCCCCTCCTTCACCAAAACAATAGTTAGACTCTCCATTGACCAGGTGGTCTTTGTTGATCGAAGCCAGGTCGCGTCGACGAGCCTGCACATCTTTGCCTCTTTCTAGCAAAATGGGTTTGTAACCTAGTTCAATCAATCGCAATGCCGCAAATAAACCACCAGGGCCCGCGCCCACAATCACCACTGGGGTAGCGTGGCTCACATCTGGATAATCGAGTTGGTACTCGGTCAGCGGTGGGATTGGCTCATTGATGTATACTTGAGCTTGTAAGTGAATTTTAATTTTTTGCCCTCGAGCATCAATAGAACGTTTCAGTTTCCTGAGGGTAAAATCCTCTTGATTGACTGAGGAGATTTTAGAAGAGATGTAGCGCTTCAATGCCTCTTCGTTGTAGGCAATATCAGGCGGCAAAGTTAGATTCAATTGCTTTATCATGAGTTTGTAAGGTATTTATCCTTAAAAAATTGACCCGCAATTTACGCATTTTATGGGAAAGCCGCTTTAGGGAGTGTCCAAAAAATAACATACCCAATTAATAGCCGTTATTTCACGACTATATTTCGTTATTTTTATTACCCGTAGCGCTGCTATGGGTGCAAAAAAATAGCCTCATCTACCCGCAAAATCACAGGCTCTAATAGGGAGACTATTTCTTGGACCCTCCCTTACTACTCTTAGGGGAAATTCACCAGATGTAATAAAAACAAAAAACCTGAACAAATTGCCCAGGTTGATCACACGTTTTTTTTAGAATTATTGAATGAATCCTGCCATCGTTCCTGGAATGCTGAGGATTAAAATGGCAATGACTCCAATCGTAAAGTAGTTGGTCATCGAAGCGGCGCCGTCATAATCTTGAGCAATCCGCATCCCAAAAAATAGCATCACAAAGCTCAATACTGCAAAAGTAGCTCCGTACAAAGCAAAAGAATGGCCACCTACTGCCCAAAGCTCCAAAATACCAATGGCTGAACAGGCTCCAGCAAGCAGCTCGGTAATTGTGATTACCAACAACAAGATAGGTACTTGTCCTTTTAAAAAAGTTTTGGAGAAATACTCAGTAAGCCACGAAAGATTACCTTGCCGATTTTTGACTTTGTCGAGTCCTGATTGAATAAATAAAATGGCAAAATAAAGCGCAATCAGGGTTTTTAGAATGTTTATACCGAAACCAAAACTGTGGGTGGGCAACCAATTCACCAATAATTCCATTTGTATCAAGATAGTTTTTCGTTATATGACAATGTATATTTAGAGTACATTCAGTACCTGTTCTTTAATTTTTTCTAGTTCTTCTTTCATCTCTACTACATACCGTTGTACCACAGCATCGTTGGCCTTGGAGCCAATGGTATTGATCTCGCGACCAATCTCTTGGGCAATAAAATTTAATTTTTTACCGTTGGCCTGTTTGGAAGTCAAGGTTTCCTGCAGATAATCCAAGTGACTCTTTAACCGTACTTTTTCTTCTGAGATGTCCAACTTTTCGATATAGTAAACCATCTCTTGTTCAAAGCGGTTTTTATCAAAATTATCGTTGTTGTTGATTTCTTCCATGTGTTGAGCAATGCGTTCTTTGATGTTCAACACTCGTTTGGGGTCTTGCTCTTTTACTTGCTCCAATTTTTGGGTAATGATTTCAATGTTATCTTGAAAACTTTTCAATAAAGTATTGCCCTCACTTTTACGAAAACCCTTACACTTGTCAATGGCCTGTTCAAATACGGCCAAAATCACCTTCCAGTCATCTTCTACAAGGTCATCTTGTAGGTTTTGAGATTGCACATCAGGCATCATCATCGTAAGTCGGAAAATATCTTGTTTTGGAGCACTAAGGCCATCCGCCAAATCAACCATTTCCTGATAATAATTCTTGGCCAATTCTTTATTGATTCGAGTACCCAAAATGGAGGTGTCTTTGAACTGAAACTCAAGCAATACACTGATTTTACCACGCTTCAAGTGGGTTTTGATCAACTCTCGCAATATCAACTCCTTCTCAGCCGAAAGAATTCGGGGGGTGCGCAAGTTCACATCGAAATACTTAGAGTTGAGCGATTTAATTTCGGCAAATACCGTTAGGCGGTCGTTTTCGTGCATAGCGGAGCCAAACCCGGTCATTGATTGTATCATATTGGTTCTGAGTATTTAAATGAACTCCCAAAGAGTTCGTTGTGTGAACAATTCCTTAAGTAACGCATCGTAATAACTGTCCGATTTAGTTTTACTAAAACCTCGACACTTATTTTGAAAGCGTTACTAAAATCGAGAACGTAAATATTACAATTATTTATCAGTATACCAATTATAAATAATCTTGTCATAACAACCTCCAGATTTTAACCCTGATCTTTGCCATCATACCTCGTTCAAATTTATCTTGTAATTGTCACTTGATTGCTCCTTTTATCTTAAGTAACGCGTTCGCAATAACTGTCGGTTTTTCTCTACTACCTGAACTGCTGGACTTCGTTATTTTTATTGCCCGTAGCCCTGCTATGGGCGCAAAAAATGCCTCGCCCAACAATTCATGCATATGACCAAATCGGACACTTATTTTGAAAGCGTTACTAAGGTAATCGCTCAACAGTTAGAATCATTTATTTGACAATGCAAGTATGATACAATGTTTGACAATGTGTATGGTTTTCGGTTCCTGGTATTAGGAAATTTGATGGATAGCCAGTAGTTTTACACATAGGTTTTAAAATTTTTTTAAAATAACTGTTGACAGACATGAAATTTGGTGTGATTGTTTTTCCTGGGTCCAATTGTGACGACGACATGGTATATGTCTTGGGAAAATTAATGCAATTAGAAGTTGTGAAGTTGTGGCACAAAGACCGTGATTTACAAGGTTGTGATTTTCTGGTAGTACCAGGTGGGTTTGCTTATGGAGACTACCTTCGAGCAGGATCTATAGCCCGATTTTCTCCTATCATGGAGAGTGTGATCGCTCACGCCAACAATGGAGGCAATGTAATGGGAATTTGTAATGGTTTTCAAATATTGACCGAGGCTGGACTTTTGCCAGGGGCATTACTCCAAAACACCAACCAAAAATACGTTTGTAAAAACATCTTTCTGAAACCACAAACGACCGATTCACTGTTTACCCGCCATTTGAATCAAGAACAGGCTTACAAAATACCCATTGCCCATGGGGAAGGACGCTATCATGCTTCTGAAGAAATCTTGAAACAACTCAACGATCATCAACAAGTATTGTTCCGTTATTGCCAAGCGGATGGAACCATTGACGAGGCAGCAAACCCCAATGGTTCAATGGAAAACATTGCCGGTATTTGCAACGAACAACGCAATGTTTTTGGTATGATGCCTCACCCAGAGCGTGCTTCTGATGAATTGCTAGGCAATACCGACGGACGACGATTTTTTGAAAGCCTGATTGGACAGGTATTGGCATAACTCTAAGTAACAGTTGCGCAATAATTGTCGGTTTTCATTCATCTTTATAAAGTGAAACTATTACTGGATTAAACCATATAAAATTTTGTTTTAGACTAGGGATTTCCCCTATTTTTAAAATAAATGTTTTAAAATCTTCATT
>CALDJV010000904.1 GCA_937899305.1 uncultured Cytophagaceae bacterium | reverse complement strand
AAAATAAAAAATACAAAAATAACATTTTTAAAGTTTTACCAAGTTTTCAACATCTTACTTTTTATGCGGCTACCTTGGTGCTTTTTATATTTATCCGAAGCGTATTTACCGATGAATTCCCTCGTTTTTTAGGGAAGTATTTTCCTTACCTTTTGTGGCCCTTCATCCTATTGGTAGTATTTACCCCAAGTCGAATATTCTCTCACGCATTACCCATTTTTCAACTCATCACCATTGTCGTTATTTTTATCGGTTTTTACGTCATTATTCGGGCTGTGCTCAACCAACGGCACGGAGCCAAAGCTTTCCTTTTGGGTTATGTCGCCATTGCTGTAGTAGGAGTCAATGACATCTTGTATTCTATTGGCATACTCGATACTGGGCATTTATTTCCGTGGGGCTTATTTGTATTTATACTGTCGCAAGCGGTTGCTTTATCGGGGCGCTTTTCCCAAGCATTTGTACAATCCGAACAGCTAAGCAAAGAACTCAATGACCTGAACCAAGGCCTTGAACATCAAATACAAAACCGTACTCGATCTTTAGAAAAAACCCGCCAAGAACTTCAACTAAAGAATGATAATATCACGGCTAGTATCACCTATGCAAAACGTATTCAGGATGCCATTTTACCTAGTTGGAACAATGTACAAGCACATTTGCCAGAAAGTTTTTTGATGTTTCTACCCAAGGACCTTGTATCAGGTGATTTTTACTGGTTTGTAACCATTGACCACCCCCAATCAATTAATCCTCCCACGCTTATCTTAGCCGCAGTAGATTGCACTGGGCATGGGGTCCCTGGGGCTTTTATGAGCCTGATTGGTAATAATTTACTCAACCAAATCGTGCTCGAACGAAAAATATTTTCACCAGACTTGATTTTATCTACTCTGAATCAAGAAATCAAGAGTGTACTCAAACAACAGGAAACACACAATAGGGACGGCATGGACCTGGCCTTGGTGGTGATCAATCAAGAGACGAAAACAATGGAATTTGCCGGTGCCCAAAACCCGCTTTATTTATTTCAAAATGGAGAATTCACGGTCTTAAAGGGTGATAAGCTCGCCATTGGAGGTAAACAACAAGAACATCAAACGTACCATAAACATCAAATTGACATCGCTCAACCTACTACTTTTTACTTGGCCTCCGACGGATTTCAGGATCAATTTGGAGGCCCCTTGGGGCGTAAGTTTATGGTCAAAGCATTTCGCCAATTGTTGTTTGATATTCACCAACACCCCATCAAACATCAACACAAAATATTGGAAGAGACGTTGAATGATTGGAAAAAAAATGAGCAGGAGCAGGTGGATGATATATTAATCATTGGAGTAAAACTAGGCCAATAAGATGAAAGCAAAACGCTTTGTAATAGGGCTTCTTTGACACCTTGAAAAATTGCAGTTTGACGTCTTTAAACTTTTTTTGAGTTTTATTTCTCAATCTCTTACAATCCTCAATTGGTTTTTCTTCCATTGCTTACCCAAAAAACGCACCTAGCTAAAAAACACAATAAAGACCCATTATTCATTGATTTACAAACACTTATACCTTACACAGTATTCAATCAATCTGCATAATTATGCTATGAATAGTTGCTTTTATGCTATAAATCTGCAAAATTTGAATGTTTAAACTTACGTCTAATTGGCGCAAGGTTTGTATGGTATACTCGAGTATTCATCTTGATAAGACTCACTTATGGGATGTAAGTACAAGGTGAGTGTTTTTTTCTTTGCTCAAAAAGAAAAAAATGAATAAATTTCCAACTGATGAGTGATGTATCATCTGATACTGCCTATTTTTAACATATTGTACAATCCAACGTGTCTAGATTATTTTTCAATAGACAATGGTCAAAGTTTAGTCAAAATAGTTGATTAATAACATGGAAAATTTACATATAGAGCCTACAGACGAAGAACCAAGAGTAGATTTCAATGCAGAAAATGGGATACTGGAGATCTCAGGCAACTCCTACCCTGAAGACACTTCGTCGGTATTTAAACCAATTATTGATTGGCTGACTAAGTATACAGAGGTAGGCGGTAAGAAAGTTCAATTCAACTTTAAAATGGAGTACTTCAATACCAGTACCTTTGTTAAGTTTCAGAAAATACTCAAACTTCTGGAAGACTATCACCTCAATAATGATGGTGAGGTAGAAATTAACTGGTATTACGAAAAAAGTGATCTGGATATGTTTGATAATGGAGAAGATTATCAGGCAGATGTAGAAATTCCATTTAATATGATTGCCTATTAATCGCACCACAAGCGATTGTTTATATAAGAAGTCACCTAGTACTTTGGGAACTAGGCTTTTAGATAAAACCTTACAGTAGAAAACGTACTGTAAGGTTTTATTTTTAATCCTCATTACTCCTCTCATACCTATGCGTACGATTGGGTTGAGACCTGTTTTACAATAGCGAACACTGATGGACAAATTGATTCTAAAATCATTGATCAAGTATTCAATGGATGTACAATCGATCTCCAGCGCTTGATGTACTAAGACTGGGTAATCTCAGCCAATGCCTCTCCATTGGCTTGGATAAAATGTGCAATGTCGGCTTCGCTCAGTGCATTGGAAACAAACAAGCTTTCAAACTGAGAAGGTGCCAAATATACCCCACGCTGAAGCATTGCTTGAAAATACCGTCCAAACAAAGCTGTATCACAGGTTTTGGCAGTCTCGAAATCTACTACCTTTTGATCGGTAAAAAATATACTAAACATAGATCCCAGGTGATTCATTGTGTAAGGTAGCTTCAAACGATCCAAGTTTTGTTGAATACCCTCTACCATTTTTGTTGCCAAAGCATCTATTTCCTGGTACACTGAAGGGTTGTCGTTCAGATGTTGTAACATCGCCAACCCTGCGGCCATGGCTACTGGATTGCCCGATAAAGTCCCTGCCTGGTAGACAGGCCCCACTGGAGAAACATAGTCCATAATCTCTTTGCGACCACCGTAAGCTCCCACGGGCATTCCTCCCCCAATAATTTTACCTAAAGTCGTCATATCAGGAGTCACCCCAAATACTTCTTGTGCGCCTCCTTTGGCCAAACGAAACCCGGTCATCACTTCATCAAAAATCAGTACGATGCCTTCTTGATCGCATAGTTGCCGTAAACCTTGCAGGAATCCTTCCTGGGGCAGTACTGCGCCCATATTCCCCGCCACTGGCTCAATGATAATGGCAGCAATGTTGCCTTGATTGGCCGCTGCCAAGGTTTTTACCGCTTCTAAATCATTGAAAGGAGCAGTAAGCGTGTCTTGGGCTACCCCTTGGTTTACTCCGGGGCTATTGGGTACCCCCATGGTAACCGCGCCACTACCAGCTGCAATCAAAAATGAATCGCCATGGCCGTGATAACACCCTTCAAATTTGATGATTTTTTCGCGATTGGTATAGCCTCTAGCCAAACGAATGGCACTCATACAAGCCTCGGTTCCTGAATTCACCATCCTTACTTTCTCGATGGAAGGGACCATGGATACGATGAGCTCGGCAATGATGATTTCTTTATGAGTAGGAGCTCCAAATGACAACGAGCTTTTGATGGCTTCGCTTACTGCTTGCTCGATGGCAGGGTACCCATGTCCCAAAATCATAGGTCCCCAGGAGTTAATCAGCTCAATGTAGCGATTATCATCCTCATCATAGAGGTAGGCTCCTTTGGCTGATTTAATAAACAAGGGGTTGCCTCCTACCGCTTTGAAAGCGCGCACTGGCGAATTTACCCCGCCTGGTATCGATTGTTGTGCCTGCGTAAATAAGGCTTGGCTTTTGGCTGTATTCATATATCGATGATTAAAGGTAAATGGTGAAGAAGCTGTGGTGTATTCTGAAAATAAATCCCTTGCTCTTCACTAAATTACCCAATTTATTGTAATCGGTTCTTTGCCTTCAAACTTATATAATGCGAATGAAGATACCCTCGAAATAGTCAATTATTATTCACAGGGCAGGGAAATAACAGAAGATAAAATTGATTTGTTGGGCCGGTACTCAAATATAAGCAGTTCGTTTTCGTTTAGGGAACAAGTTCTCAAATGTTCATCCCTGTTAGTACTAGTTTTCAATTAAAATTCACTATCTTAAATTGCATGAACAACACGCAAACCCAACAAGTAGAAAAGATAAAGCAATTACTCGGTAGCGGGGAGCGTGAGCATATAGAGTTGGCATTTGTCATCGCCAAAGGTTTTGATGGGGATGTTCTAGAGCACCTGCAAGCCTCTTTGCTCAAATACCCTTATTTTTGCCTGGAATATTTTCCTTCGTTATATGCCCATACCAAAATGCTGTATTTTAGCAATCAGCAAATGAGCAAGCTTCCTGATACAATCGGAAAACTGGTTCACACAGAGGTACTCAAATTAGTGGGAAACTTGCTCAATACATTGCCTGAAAGCCTCGGAAAGTTAAAACATTTGCAGGAGCTGCACCTTACTCACAACCACCTGGCCTGCTTACCCGAAAGCTTAGGAAAATTGCAAAGTTTACAAAAGCTATATTTGGGTTACAACCAACTTACCTACCTCCCCGAAAGTTTGTGTCAGGCCCCTCAGCTTCGGGTTTTGTATTTGCATTACAATCGTTTGCAAAAACTGCCTGAGGTAATTGGGGAGATGGCTCATTTGGAAGAATGCTACCTGAATGCCAATAAGTTGAGTTTTTTGCCCGAAAATATGGGCGCTTTGCAAAATCTCAAAACGTTCACCTTGCACAATAACCAACTCACTGTACTTCCGGAGAGCATTGGTAATTTATCAACTTTGCAAATGCTTGATTTATCCTCAAATTACCTCACTACCTTACCTGAGAGTATTTGTCGGTTACAGTCCTTACAAACGCTCAATCTCAGGTTCAATCAATTTTCGTTCATCCCCAATGAAATAGGTCAACTCAAGTTTTTACAGAAGTTGATTTTGAAGGACAACCCGCTCTCTCAATACGAACAAGAGAAAATTCGACAGCTGCTTCCTCATACTCGCATTATTTTTTAGTTTTTTAGTTAGTAGTTGGTAGATCGTAGTTGGTAGTTTTCTTTAGTCCACAGTCGACGGTCCATAGTCCACTGAATTGAATGAACAGTGAACAACGTAAAATGAAAAATAATACGTCGCTTCGCGAAGCCATTTAACCATTGAACAATAAGCCGAAGGCGGAACAATAGAACAATAAGCGCCTCGCACAGCCATTTAACAATAGAAAAACTTACTCATCGGCTTTCAGGCTATTGACCTGTCGCAATACCCCTCGCTGAAAT
>CALDJV010000903.1 GCA_937899305.1 uncultured Cytophagaceae bacterium | reverse complement strand
ATATGGATTTAAAAATACTATAGCACATGGAACAAGCAAATGATTTTTTGCCAATCGTTGGTACCGATCACCTTGAATTTTATGTAGGCAACGCCAAACAATCGGCCTACTATTATCAAAGCGCTTTTGGGTATGATTTAGTAGCCTATGCCGGCCCTGAAACCGGAGTGCGCGATCGAGCTTCTTATGTATTGCAACAAGGAAAAGTGCGCTTGGTATTAACAACCGCCATGCACCCTGAATCAGAAGTGAGCGAGCACGTAAAACAGCACGGAGACGGAGTAAAAGTATTGGCCATTCAGGTAGAAGACGCTTACAAGGCTTTTGAAGAAACCACCAAAAGAGGAGCAAAGGTTGCTATGGAGCCTCAAATCCTGACCGATGAGCACGGAGAAGTGAAAGTGGCAGCCATTCATACTTATGGCGAAACCATCCACAAATTTGTGGAGCGTACCAATTATAAAGGCGCTTTTATGCCAGGTTATGAGCCACGTCAAGGTATCAAAGCCGAGTCAGTTGGCCTTATGCATGTAGACCACTGTGTGGGTAATGTTGAGTTGGGTGATATGAACAAGTGGGTAAAGTTTTATGAAGACGTAATGGGCTTCAAATTACTCATCACCTTTGATGACCAAGACATTTCTACTGAGTATACTGCCTTGATGTCAAAAGTAGTTTCTAACGGAAATGGTTACATCAAATTCCCAATCAACGAGCCTGCTGAAGGACGCAAAAAGTCTCAAATTGAGGAATACATTGAGTTTTATAATGGAGCAGGGGTACAGCACATTGCCATTGCCACCAATGATATTCTGCATACCGTAGGCGAATTGCGTAATCGTGGGGTAGACTTCTTATATGTTCCTGAAAATTACTACGATGATTTGGAAGAGCGGGTAGGTAAGGTAGACGAAGACATGGAGGATTTACGTCGTTTGAACATCTTGGTTGACCGTGACGATGAAGGATATTTGTTGCAAATCTTCACCAAGCCAGTAGAAGACCGTCCTACGTTGTTTTATGAGATCATCCAGCGTAAAGGAGCCAAGTCGTTTGGTAAAGGAAACTTTAAAGCCTTGTTTGAAGCCATCGAGCGCGAGCAAGCCGTAAGAGGTAACTTGTAGTCAAAAAGAGTTACATCAAGAAAAGACAAGTAAAGGAGAAGCGAAAGCTTCTCTTTTTTTGTTATATTCAACGTCTAATACTAATCCTTTAGAAGAATCCGTACAGAGATAATGTTCATAAACTTGGGGTAGCAAATTCACTTCCCCTCTGACATATTGCTTCCCGCCTTGGTACGTTGCCGTTAACAACTTAAGAAACGGAGGTGGCCCGCAGGGCAAACAGATCACTGAGCGAGGAACGAGCGAATGTTTGAGCTGTTTAACCGAAGTGTAATAAGTTGAGGCAAAACGTGTCATAGCGGTGGTCTTTTTTGGTTCGTTTTTTTGGCTACAGAAAAAAATGAACGAAACAACTTTACATGTTACATCAGTTTAAAACGAAGGTGGCCTTATACGGATTGTATATGTGGATTGGTATAACAGTCATCAAAACACACCTCGAGTAATTCACATTAAACATCAATCATCAACATGACCCTTATCATCTCCAAAAAAAAGCCCTATTACCCGATTAGCGAAAAACTCAGAGGTTATTTACAGGCATATAGCCGCCACACTACCTTTTCTTTAAATTACGATGACTTATTGCGTTATTCTGATGCTTTTCCATTAGAAGATCGCTATGGAAAAGACACTCTATGGGAAACGGTGATTTATCCGCAACACCTGATAGACGAACTGCATAATGCTCTCAAGTTTATTTATGCGCTAATCAAAATGGACGGAGATCAAAATTTTTCCCGACATCTATACATCGACCGCATCGATTATTGTCGTTTTGCCAATTCTAAACCCTTTCGGGTAAGAGTAGTCAATCAGTTTAATGATAATTACGACTATTTTTATGTGAAAAAAGCCGATGCCTCAAGAGTATATGGGCTGGAGCTAGAGCACATATTATCTCCTAACCGAATCAACTATGTGGTTCACGATGAAACTTTGATTGAGGAGCATATTGCCGGAATTCCGGGGGACACCTTTATTGAAACCTACCTCACTCGTAAGGATGTAAACAAGGTGCGGATAGCCAAGGAGTTTATTAAGTTTAACCAACGGTGTTTTGTGAAATTACTAGGAGACATGCGTGCCTACAACTATGTAATTGACATTACTCCTGATTTTGAAGATGAGCAATACCGGGTGCGTGCCATCGACTTTGATCAGCAATCGTATGAGGGGCGTCATCGTATGT
>CALDJV010000902.1 GCA_937899305.1 uncultured Cytophagaceae bacterium | reverse complement strand
CAAAGGATTACTGGTAATGAAAGATGGGAGCGAAATGTTGGCCAAATCTTATCAGGCGTTGGGTGATTATAAACAGGCATTCCAATATCAGGTAGTATTTAAACAATTGACCGATAGTGTGTTTAACAAAGACAACACGGCTCAAATCACTCGTTTGGCTACCTCTTATCAGTTTCGAAAACAAAAAGATTCACTTGAGTATGCCCAACAAAAAAAACAATTGGCTTTTGATGCAGCCATACAAACCCATCAAGCAAACCAACAATTGACTTTTGTCGGATTGGGACTGGTATCAGCCATATTGCTGGTGCTGCTTTGGTTTTTTGTGGATAAACAGAAAAGCAACCGTAAATTGAGCTTGACAAATGCAAAATTAGAACAGTCTAATGAAGAAACGCTGGCCATCAATAATTCCTTAACCAATGCCTTGGATGTGGTAAAAGAACAGAAAAGCTCAATCCTAGCGAGTATTGCTTATGCGCAACGTATTCAACAAGCGATCCTGCCGAGTGATGCGGATTTGAAAAAGGCATTTCCAGAACATTTTATACTTTTTCGCCCAAGGGATATTGTCAGTGGTGATTTTTATTGGTTTACGGAGTTAGAAGCAGGCAAAAAATTGGTTTTGGCATCCATTGATTGTACTGGACATGGGGTGCCAGGAGCTTTTATGAGCATGATTGCCAATGATTTATTAAACTATATTGTCAATAAGAGGCATATCAGTGATGCTGATCAAATTCTGAATCAGTTGCATTTAGAGATCAAACAAGCCTTGCGTCAATCAGAAAACCAGAATGAGGATGGCATGGAGATGTCGTTGGTGGTGATCGAACCCGAAAAAAAACGCATGCAATTTGCCGGAGCTGGTAATCCTCTTTGGTATAGCCAATGTGGGCAGCTCGAACGAATTCGAGGTGACAGATGGCCTATTGGAGGAGAGCACTGGGTGAAGGAGGTAAGTTTTACTCGACACGAAATTGACCTGAGTGTCTCTACTACCTTATATATGTTTTCGGATGGTTACAAGGATCAATTTGGAGGACCACATGGGCGAAAGTTTATGAGGCAACCTTTAAAAGAATTGTTAGAAAAAAACCTGCAATATGAGATGGATTATCAGAAACAAGTGTTAGAGCATACATTGGACGAATGGATGCAGGGGTATGAACAAATAGACGATATCTTGGTAATGGGGGTGAAAATCTGACCTGGATTGGGTAGCAAATAATCTTTTGAGATTTGTATGAGCATGCTTGTTTACTCTTTTATCGAGCAAGGGTAATTTTGAAGTTAAAAAAGAATTAAAACAGCCATTGTGAATAGTTGGGTTGTTTTGTAATAATATGCACGGATTCGTTGAGGGGGTAGATTTTTTTTCTTATTTTTGGTTATACTATTCTAGTTTACAAATCATACTACTAGACATTTTGGCTAAGGTTGGTGATGAATACACTACCAACGGCGCGGGGATATACTCAGCATATATCAATTATTTTGCTGAAAATCAGATATAACTCATGAAAATAAAAACAAGCATTGTTTTAGTACTATGTTTATCTCTTAACATCGTATTTCTCAACCAGCGGGCATTTGGTCAAGAGCAACCGCAGGACTATGAGGTGGCTTACAAAAAAGCAATTCAGTTGATGGATGCAGGGAAGATTCAGGAAGGATATGAACTGCTCAACAAGGCGATTGGAATCAACCCTCGGTTTTATGACGCCTTGTATGCACGAAGTTATTATTTTATGCGAGATGGGCAATACTCCAAAGCCATCCGCGATTATGACTTGCTCATCTTATTATACCCCAATGTAGCTTCTCTGTACCTTTATCGAGGGCAAGCCAAGTTTTACCTCGAGGACTACGAAAACGCTGAAACTGATTATCGCAAAGGGTATCAATTAGACTCAACATACATAGAAGTCATCAATGCATTGGGGAGTTTGTACTTTGTAATGGACTTGTATAAAGATGCCGAAACGTACTTCAATAAGGTAATTGAGTTGAATCCAGACAATATTTATGCACATTATTACCGGGCTTCTACCTTTTATTATACTAAAAAGTACGACTTGGCGCTCAAAGATATTGCGACTTGCTTGACGCTGGAGCCCAAAGATGCCGACGTGAAAAGACTCAAGGCTTTGGTGTATCTGGGAAAACAAAAGCCTAAAGAAGCCATCAAGATTTATGACCAGCTTCGAAAGGCAAAGGTAGTGTTTGAAGAAGAGGATTTTTACAATTGGGGGATTGCTTATTATCAATTACGAAAATATAAACAAGCCTTGTTTTATTTTAAAACCCCTCAAAAACATAAGAATAGCAGTCTCTATTATTACATTGGCAAAACCAACTACAAGCTTAAAGACACCCGAGGAGCATTGGCTAACCTCACCAAAGCAATTGGTCTGTCGGGCAAAGACAATGAAGCCAGTGCGCCCATGTATTATGATCGGGCAGTAGTACAATATCGTATGCGTCGCTCACGACAGGCTCGTAGCGATTTTCTCCAGAGTATTTTTTTGATGCCTGAATTACTTAATAATCAAGCATTGGCAAAATCCCTGAACTTGTTAGGGAATGTACAGGTAATGCTGAAGCTAGACAAAAAATCAGATAAGCCATTAATGGATAGCATTCAGATTCAAGGGTATCAGGTACGCGCTGAAGCTTTTATTAGCTCGGGCGACTCCAAAAATGCCTTGAACGAATTGCAAGCTGCTATCAAGTTGGCTCCCAACAACTCTTATTCTTACACTTTGCGGGGCATTGCCTATGCCATGAAAAACACCTACAACGAAGCGGTACAAGATTTTAACAAGGCATTGAAGTTACCCAAGAATCGCAATGCAGAAAAAACCTATTATAGCCGAGGCTTGACCTATAAAGAATTGGGCATGTACAAAGAAGCGTTGGGCAGCATTACGCAAGCTATAGCCATCAACGATCGAGTTGCAGACTATTATTATGACCGCGCTATACTGGAATACGAAACCCGCAACATAGCAGGAGCCATCGATGATATCAATGCAGCCATTAAATTGGAGCCCTCCAAACTGAACTACTACACTGATCGGGCGTTGTATCTTTCGGAAAACAAGCAACACCAAAAGGCTTTGGAAGATTGCAATCGGGTACTGAAACAAGACGCCAACAATGTAATGGCTTATTATAGTCGGGGGATTGCTTATGAGGGGTTGGCAAAATATGCGGAAGCCGTGGCGGACTTTTCTAAGGTGCTTACGGTATATCCCAATGATCGTGAAGTAAATTTGCTATTGAGAAAAGCATTGAACAAAATGCATCAAACTAAGAAATAGCATTACAACAATATATATCAAAGAGTGAAGGTTGGTGAATGTGCCAGCCTTTTTTTATACCTCTTCAAAATCTACGTATTCTCCTCCTTTATAGTTTTGGCTGCGTTGGCGGTCTTTTTGTTCTTCTTCGGGAATGTAATCCACGTGAATGCCTCGGCGCTTTGCTCGTTTTTTACGGCGTGTCTCTCGTTTGGGAGGGTCAATTCCCATAGTTTTGAGTACTCGACGAAGTAAAAAAGAGCTGAATTTATTGATGAGATAGACAATAAGTCCAAGGATTAATAAAAATTTGAGAATGGCCCCCATGAGTGATATTTAGTTTTAATAGTAAGCAAAATTACATATTTTGAACAACATTCTCAACTCATATCCCTTCAAGAACTATGTAAGTAGTCGCTATACAAACAAAAAACGAGACCCAATCAGGTCCCGTTTTGTTATGCTTAAACTTGCCAAAGTCTTAAGCCTCTAATTTATTCCCATTATTTTTTGATAAAAAGCCAATGTTATAAGAACCAATTTTAAAAAACTTGAGGGTTGCAATTTAACACCACATCCCCCCAAGATCCTTCAACCAGTTATGCTATGTAAGTATATACTGTTATTGGAACACAGTGTGCAGTTTTTTAGATAAACGGTATTTTTTGGACGGTAAAGCGATGATGACGAGGGTTATAAGACCAGGGCTCAAACTTTGATATTGGAGGGTACGAGACAATGTTGTTTGGTTGTTGAGAAAACGTTGTTACAGTGCTTGTGTAATTAATTGGGTCTCTTTTTTATTCACTTTTATTTTAGCTGTAAGGGAAGGGTTCGAACCTTCACGGAGTAGTTAGTTCCATTTGGAATTTGTTCTAAGATCTCCACCCCCGAGACTGGAGGGCACGTCTTCCTGTTTCGTCACCTTACAGTGT
>CALDJV010000901.1 GCA_937899305.1 uncultured Cytophagaceae bacterium | reverse complement strand
CAATTGTGGGTCTCACAACACAGTTATGGTCAGCCAATTTGGTTCTACCGCCTGCAAGGCCCTCTTCAAATGCAACGATTGTCTGGAGCCCTTTGATTATTTCAAATGCCTTAAGTAGTTTTTTTTAGTTGGGAGTTTTTTTAGTCCACAGTCGATGGTCCATAGTCCACAGTTTTTTTAGTTGGGAGCAATTAAATGAAAAGTAAGCGCAAAGCGGCATAATTAGCTTCGTTTATTAGTCCACGGTCGACGGTCCATAGTCCACAGTAGCGCAAGCGGAGCAATAAAGATTATCATATTTGCGAAACCTTTAGTCCTGAGCGAAGCCGAAGGAACTAGCCATAGAGCAATGAGCATAGTAGAACAATAGAAGTTAATCATCGCTTCGCGCAACAATCAATCATTAAAAATCAATCATCAACAATTGAAAAATAAGCCGAAGGCGGAACAATAGAGTAATGAGCACAACAATAAAAAGCATTAAAATGGAAACACTCAATTTTGAAATCACCGAGGGAGTCGCCAAAATCACTCTCCAGCGCCCCAAAGCTTTCAATAGCATCAACAAAGTCCTAGCTACCTCTTTACAAAAGGCGCTGGACCAGTGTGCTGAAGATGCGAACGTGAGGGCCGTCGTACTCACGGGGTCGGGCAAGGCCTTTTGTGCTGGGCAAGATTTGGTAGAAGTAACCACCCCAGAACTGATGCCGGGTTTCAAAACATTGCTGGAAGAACATTACCAGCCTATTGTCTTAAAAATCAGGAATTTAGAAAAACCTGTTATCGCGGCAGTCAATGGAGTAGCCGCTGGTGCAGGAGCCAATATCGCCTTGGCATGTGACATTGTCGTTGCCTGCGAATCGGCTCGTTTTATTCAAGCGTTTAGTGGTATTGGCTTGGTGCCCGATAGTGGAGGAACCTTCTTTTTACCTCGTTTGGTGGGTTTTCAAAAAGCAGTGGCCTTGGCGATGTTAGGCGACAAAATATCGGCCCAAGAAGCCGAAAAAATGGGAATGATTTATCGCGTATTTTCCAATGACGCATTTATGGATGAAGTAGATCAACTGGCCCAACGCTTGGCCAAAATGCCCACTAAAGGACTTGCACTTACCAAAAAAGCCTTCAGTGCATCCCTCACCAATACCTTAGAAGCCCAACTGGCAGTAGAAAATAAAGCGCAAATAGCTGCCAGTGAAACCGAAGATTATCAAGAAGGAGTGCAAGCATTCATCGAAAAGCGCACTCCTGTTTTTAAAGGACAATAATATAAAGTTCATCGCTCATGACTAAAGTTGGAATTATTGGAGCCGGTGCCATGGGGAGTGGCATTGCTCAAGTAGCGGCTACCGCAAACTGCTCGGTGTTGGTGTATGACACGGCTACCGAAGCACTCGAAAACAGCCAAGCCAAGTTGACTCAAATTCTGAATAAGCTGGTCGCCAAAGATCGCCTCACACCCGAAAAAGCCCAACAGATTCAGGCCAATATTGTCTACTCCTCACAACTCGACGACTTTGTTGATTGCCAACTGGTCATTGAGGCCATTGTGGAAAATTTAGCCATCAAAAAAAAGGTTTTTGCCACTCTGGAATCCATCGTTCATCAAGACTGTATCCTCGCCTCTAATACTTCTTCTTTATCCATTACCTCTCTGGCGGCTGCTTTGCAAAAACCAGAAAGGTTTTTGGGTATTCACTTTTTCAATCCTGCTCCTTTGATGAAACTGGTGGAGATCATTCCGGCCATTCAAACTGAAACAACCATTGTAGAATACACCAAAAAAATGATCGCCCATTGGGGCAAATTAACGGTATTGGCCAAAGATACTCCGGGGTTTATTGTCAACAAAGTGGCCCGCCCTTTTTACAGCGAATCCTTACGAATTTACAACGAAGGCATCGCTGACGTAGCTACCATCGACTGGGCCCTGACAACCTTAGGAGGCTTCAGAATGGGGCCATTTACTTTGATGGATTTCATTGGCAATGACGTCAATTATAAGGTTACCCAAACTGTATTTGAAGCCTTCTATTATGACCCACGCTACCGCCCTTCTTTTAGTCAAAAACGCCTGGTAGAAGCAGGTTATTTGGGGCGCAAATCAGGCCGTGGTTTTTATCATTATCAAGATGCAGTGGCTCCTCCCCTGCCTCAGCAAGACAAGGTCTTGGGTCAGCAAATTGTCGACCGTGTAGTAGTGATGTTGATCAACGAAGCAGCTGATACCTTACACTACCAAATTGCTTCTAAAGAAGACATAGATACCGCCATGACCCAAGGGGTGAATTACCCAAAAGGGCTTCTACAATGGGCCGATGAAATAGGCATTACGACTTGTGTAACCCGGCTAGACCAATTGTACGAAACCTATCACGAAGACCGCTACCGCTGTAGTCCTTTGCTCAGGCACATGGCCCAGCAAAATCGGTCCTTTTTTCCACTCAACATAACGACTAGCCATGACTAAATCGCCCAACCAAGCCGAATTGGTGTACCAGCATATGATGGAAAAAGACTATTGCAGTCAATGGATGCAAATAGCACCCTTGTTACTCACCGAAGGGCATTGTAAAATACAAATGGTGGTAAAACGCGCCATGCTCAATGGCCACGGCATTTTACACGGCGGAATTGCCTTTGCTTTTGCTGATAGCGCTTTTGCCTTTGTATCCAATGCGTATGGTCGGGTGGCGGTTTCTATCAACAGTCACATTGTTTTTTCCAAATCGGCCCACGAAGGAGAGCGACTCATTGCTGAAGCCAAAGTGATGAGCTTGAGTCATAAAACGGTCAACATTGAAGTCAATGTAATGAACGAACAAGGGGAAATCTATTATTTCTTCCGGGGTACTGCTTACCGCAAAAGTCAGGAAGTATTGACAAATCAAAAAGAAACAAAAGACGCATAAACAATGAAGGACGCATACATTATTGATGGTATCAGAACGCCCATCGGCAGCTTTACGGGTACCCTCTCCCCCATTCGTGCCGACGATTTGGGTGCCCTGGTAATTCAGGAAATCGTGAAACGTAACCCTAATATCCCTCAAGAGGCCTACGACGATGTAGTGATGGGCTGCGCCAACCAGGCCGGAGAAGACAACCGCAATGTGGCTCGCATGTGCTTGTTGCTGGCGGGCTTGCCTTGGTCGGTGCCAGGCGAAACCGTCAACCGCTTGTGTGCTTCGGGGCTCTCGGCCATTATCCACGCCAATCGGGCCATCAAATCGGGCGATGGGGAGGTATTCATTGCAGGAGGCGTAGAACACATGACTCGAGGGCCTTGGGTGATTTCTAAAGTATCTAAACCTTTTGGAAGGGATGCGCAAATGCATGACAGTAGTTTTGGCTGGCGCTTTGTAAACGGCAAAATGCATGACGTGTATGGTACCGACGGAATGGGGATGACCGCCGAAAACCTGGTAGACCAATACCACATCAGTCGAGAAGATCAAGATCAATTTGCGCTCTGGTCTCAAACCAAGGCGGCCCAAGCCCAAAAATCGGGAAGGCTGGCTCAGGAAATTGTCTCGGTCGAGATTCCTCAACGCAAGAAAGATCCATTGGTATTTGCCCAGGATGAATTCATTAAACCCCAGACTACTTTGGAGATACTGGCCAAACTTCGCCCCGCATTTCGCAAAAAAGAAAACGGCGGAACGGTCACGGCAGGCAACGCCTCTGGTTTGAACGATGGAGCTGCAGCCACCATCATTGCTTCCGAACAAGCCGTCAAACAATACCATCTTAAGCCTTTAGCGCGCATTGTAAGCTCAGCCGTGGTAGGCGTGAAGCCTCGCATTATGGGCATTGGTCCTGTGCAGGCTTCTAACCAAGCACTGACCAAGGCAGGGCTCACCATGGAGGATATGGACATCATCGAACTCAACGAAGCATTTGCCGCTCAGGCTTTGGCTTGCATCCGTCAGTGGGGCTTGGCCGATAACGATCCCCGCTTGAACCCCAATGGAGGGGCCATTGCCATTGGGCATCCTTTGGGAGTAACGGGTGCTCGCCTTGTACAATCGGCGGCATTAGAATTACAATTGACCAACAAACGATATGCGCTGGTAACCATGTGTGTGGGGGTAGGCCAGGGATATGCGGCCATTTTGGAAAAATGTTAGCCAGATCTATCAGATCTTTTTTTTAAAATAAGACCATACTACTAGACATTTTGGCTAAAGTGAGCAGTGAAGACACTGCCGATTCTGTTAAATTTTGCCGCCTTCGTTTGTGT
>CALDJV010000900.1 GCA_937899305.1 uncultured Cytophagaceae bacterium | reverse complement strand
CACTAGTATGAGGTGTTGCACATCTTTTAGTCGTCGTTGATATTCCTCAATAGGGTATGATGAATGAAACTCAGGGATTTGTTGAGCAATTTTTATAACCTCCGAAATAGTGCCTTCACGAATGGTAAATGGTGTGGTCATGTTGGTAGATAAAATGATATAGATCACAACATACCCATTAGAAAGATGCCAATCAAGTCAAATTAGCGTTACTAAGCCTGGGCCATTTTACTAGTCCAGATCAACTTAAAATCACGCATCCATTGCTCATGGGCTTCTTCACGTCTTTGGTTGGCGGCCTGCATCATTTGGTCAATGTCTTGCTGAAGTGCCTGCAACTCCTCTTGAAAAAACACTTGACCCCAATAGTCGAGATCATAAGTTTGACGCTTTGCTGGATTAGACAATGTCTGATAGGCCTCGGTAATAGATTGGAAACGATTTTTCGCGTTTAGTTGAGTGTTTTTATCGGGATGCCATACCTTGGCTAATGTTCGGTAAGAAGCTTTAATTTCCAGAGGGGTTGCAGTAGAGTCAATGCCCAATATTTTATAATAATTTTTGAATGTCATAGGTTAAAACTGATTTGATCACGTTATTTTTTGTTGCTTGTGCCTTTTTACAGGCTGGGCCGGAATAAAAAAACTGTGTATGGCCTGAAACCAGGCCAACACAGCAACATCACCACTTATTAACGAAAATTAAGATTGTTATCTATGAAGACCAGACAGCAGTTTTACGAACACGGTTATACTGAATGGCTTCCTGCATCTTTTTCTTCCAGTTGGGTAAAAAATCATTGTCTACCCAATGGTCATATTTAGTCGTTTGTTTTTGGCGTGACTTGCCAAAAAGTCGCTCTTTGTTACGTCTTAAAATTTCTAATCCTCCAAGATTGCTCTGCTCACGGGTGGTACTGGTTTGAGTAGTGGGAGTACCAAATACTTTCCAAAACTTAAGATTGTACACCTTTCGTTTGGCAGGACATTGCAACGTTTGATAAGCTTCGTGCATTTGTTGGAAAGTGTCTTCTGCCTGAGCACTTGTATTTTTATCAGGGTGCCAAATTTTGGCCATTTTGCGGTACGCTTTTTTTATTTCATCGGCAGAGGCTTGCGGCAAAATCTCGAGTAGCGCATAATAATTCTTGAGTTTCATTGTGGTAACATTTTAAAAACAGTCATTGATTGAGTGAGGTAGTTTGGTCTGAGGTGCGGGTGACACTGAGGCTGATCCATAACGACAAAATTCCGGTTAGGGGTAATAATTCGTTACTTGAAAAAGCCATGCTGACGAACAGTAATGTGGTAACTAGCCAGCAAGCTATCAACTTAAGTTTGGTAAAATTGAGGGTGAATGACTTTCTCGAGATGGTATTCTCTGTTTCAGTGTTTGTTAAAACTTCGCTTTGCAAGGGTAGAGCGGCAGCATCTGCGCCTAATATTTGATGATAATCTACCCAGTAATTAAGTCTTTGACTACGCTCCTGATAAAATCTGAGGTCAGCGTGTGCTTGTTTGATCGCTTTCATGTTATGTTTTGTCGTTTGATACTACTTATTTTCTTGATTAGTTTGATCGGGTATTACCAAAGTAAATAATGGTAATAAAGTCTGAGCGCTATCTTTTTATTGATAGCCTATATATACAAAGCGAAATTTAAAGAAGAAACTTGAATGGTAATTATAAGACCAAAGGCCTTTTGAAAGGAATGCCCAGCCTTAACAAGTTATCAATAGACGGGGGCGATTGAGGTGGTATGTTTTTAAAATTTTCATCGTTTGATCAGGTTAGTTGTTTTACTTCTTTGACTATGTTAGTCTTTGTTACATTATCTGTAAATATTTACGGGACTTGATAATATATGGTTACGTTTTTAATAAGTTATTTTGAAATTTTATTTTGAATATGCTTACATTACAATGTTATTCAATAATATATTTGGTATATACGTATTATTTAACGATATGTTTGGATGTTAGAATTGGGTACTTTAGTGGGTTTAGCAAACAAAGCTTGCTATTTTATCCTTGCATTACTTCGGCTGGGTCAGTAATGGCTCCTCGCCAAGCAGGTACCAAAGTAGCAGTAAGGTATGGAATGACAGAGAGAGAAATGATGGCCAAAAAACTACTCAAATCAAAGATTGGAAATAAGTTGTAAGAAGGGTACAGTTCCGACCAGCCAATGAGGAAGGGTCTAAGAAGTGGAGCCTGTAAGAAAAACACATGAACATAAGCCAGGATCATTCCACTAAGCGTGGCAGTAATAGAAATAATGACCCCCTCCCAAAACTTCATCCATAATACATCGGAGATTTGCCAGCCTACCGCCTTTAGGACCCCAAGTTCTTTGCGGTCTTCGGCACTTAGTCCACTGGCACGCTCCCAAGCCAAGATCAAAAAAGCAAAAATGGCCAAAATGGTTCCATAAATAAAAATTCCTCCTCGCCAGCTAAACAATGCTTCATAAGTGGCGCTGAGTTGATCTTTGGTAACCACCCGGATGCCTGAGAATCGTAGGTCTAGTTTTCGTCCAATATTTTCAATTTCATTTTCATTGCTGATTCGTAAACTCACATCGGTTACCTCGTTGGGTTGTAAACCTAATATTTTTTGAGCAGCCTGGTAGGGTAAAATGACCAAATCTCGGGTAAGTAAATCCGATGAAGACTTGAATGCGCCTACTACCTTGAAGCTCTGCACTTCACCCTGATCATCATAAATAGTAAGTTGGTCGCCAATATTGATTTTGCGGAGTTCTAAAAAACCGGTACCACACAGGGCCATATTTGGTTTGAGCGGTCCTTGATGAGTGGTTTGAACCATGTCAAGACCATTGGTGAGTGAATCGGAGCCAATGATGGTAAATACCGCGCCGGTAGGCGAATCGTAATTGTACCCCCAAACTCGAGGTACTATTTTGCTTACCCCTCTTATGTTTTTAAGCGAATCTACAAAAGATACTGGCATGGGTACCAGTCTTCCCCCGGCCAGTTTTTGTACCCAAAGCTCAGGTACATCTTGTAACACAGTGCGGGTTTCATATTTCAATGAGGTAGTAAAAAACACCACTGAAGCGTAAAAAGCCACTACCAAAGCAAAGATAATGACCAATGCTACCTGTTTCCGCCAACGGCGGAGCAATGAATTGAAAGCATATGAGAGTAAACGCAGCATAAAAAGAGAATTAGCTGACAAATTAATGCGATCGGAACTTTTGATCAAAGCTTAGAGACGGGTTTTTTAATATGGAAATCTGAGTTTTGATTGAGAGGAAGTGTTTCGGAAAAATAAATATATGCTTCATAGGCTCTATTTTAGCTAATTTTTGATAGATTACGTTATTACGGAAAATATTGCCAGACACACTTTTCAGGCTATCAATTCAATGGTGGTTAGGTAATCATTTCCTTCAATTGAAAAAGAAACCTGCCGATTGGTTGACTTGTTTAAAATAAGTATCTGATTGAACCCTATATTTGGATTGATTGATGGCACATTCGGACTCGGGTTGTCGGACTAGAGTGTTTCCAAAGCAATCGTTTAAAGTTTAATTTCATTCATTGTCACACTAGACCATAGCTGTGACGTATTAGTATCAACCAAGCTAATCATAGAATGGAACAAGTCTGTACCAGACCTTCCTAGATAATAGTAATCGAAACTAAAACTAGAATAATATGATTAGAAAACTACTCCTGATGTTGGTCATTGTCATTGGGTTTGGGCAATGCAAAACCAAAACCCCTACAAAAATGGATGATAAGAGCACATCAAACACCTTACTGAAGACTCCTGTACCCCGAGGAACGGTTCGTGTTGTTGCTCAGATTACCCAAATCAAGCCAATTAATAAAAATTCCAACGCCCTTCCTTGTCGTGATAACCCTTGTGAGGCTACTATTAAAGTTGAAAAAATAATAGGAAAAGGAGCTTTTTTTGAGGGAGAGATTGCTGAGGGGCAAACTTTGGATGCCTATTTTCTAAAAACCCTGGTATCCACCAAAAACATCTTCCCCAACCTGCAACAACACTTTCCTGGTTTGAAGACCAATGAACGGTTTCAAGCTGACCTGATTTATAACCTGAAAGCTGCTAAAGTATCCAAATACCAGGTTGTGACTTACAAGAAATTGTAATCTCTTTTTACTTTATTAATTATTAAAACAAGGTTTAGATTCTTATGAAAAAGTACATTACTATATCATTAGTGAGCGGCAAGCATTTTGATTAAGAGGCAT
>CALDJV010000899.1 GCA_937899305.1 uncultured Cytophagaceae bacterium | reverse complement strand
TTTTTTGGGCAATATGCCTCTTAATCAAAATGCTTGCCGCTCACTAATGATCAACAACACATTTTTTAAAAACTATCTTGATGAGTCGTAAAAAATTTTCCGAAAAAGATACATCTTCCATCCAAACTTTAGGTGATCTAAAGAAGGCTGGCTATGAACCAATATCAATCAAACAAGAACTGCGAGACAATTTAATTCAAAGACTTAAAGACAAGAGTACAGTATTTCAAGGTATTTGGGGTTATGAAGAAACCGTAATTCCTGATTTAGAACGAGCGATTTTATCGCGCCATCATGTCAATTTGCTGGGACTAAGAGGTCAGGCAAAAACCCGCCTGGCTCGTTTGATGGTCAAGTTGCTGGATGAAGTAGTACCTGTGGTAGCAGGTTCAGAGCTCAATGATGACCCAATGCAACCGCTTTCTAAATTTGCCCGTGACCTGATTGCTGAAAAAGGAGATGAGACGCCGGTTGCTTGGTTGCATCGTAATGATCGTTACACGGAAAAACTAGCAACTCCTGATGTGTCAGTGGCCGACCTTATTGGTGATGTAGACCCCATCAAAGCAGCGAGTTTGAAGTTGCCTTACTCCGACGAACGGGTCATTCACTATGGACTGATTCCCCGTTCGCACCGTTGTATTTTTGTCATCAATGAGTTGCCCGACTTACAAGCCCGTATTCAGGTAGCTTTGTTTAATATTTTACAAGAAGGAGATATCCAGATTCGTGGATTCAACGTGCGTTTGCCGCTAGACATTCAGTTTGTGTTTACCGCCAACCCCGAAGACTATACCAACCGAGGAAGCATTGTTACCCCGCTCAAAGACCGTATCGATAGCCAAATCATTACCCACTATCCCAAGTCGATTGAAATTGGGCGAAAAATTACCCAACAAGAAGCCCGAGTACTAGAGGAGCAAAAATCGTTGGTAGCGGTCAACGATGTGATGAAAGACATGATTGAGCAACTGGCCATGGAAGCCCGCCAAAACGAATATGTAGATATTAAAAGTGGTGTTTCGGCTCGTTTGACCATTTCGGCTTACGAAAACTTGGTAAGTGCAGCAGAACTACGGGCTTTGCAAAATGGAGAACCCAACACTCAAGCGCGCTTAGGCGACCTATGGGGGGTGATTCCGGCCATTACTGGAAAGGTAGAGCTGGTATACGAAGGAGAGCAGGAGGGACCCTTGATTGTGGCTCAAAACCTGATCGGCAAAACAGTTCGCTCTATGTTTTTGAACTTTTTCCCTGATCCGGAAAAAATGAAAAAGCAGAAGGACAAAAACCCTTACAAGGCCATTACTGATTGGTTTGGAGCGGGCAATACCGTAGATGTGATGAATGACTCTACCAACATCGATTACAAAGGTGCATTGATGAAAGTGACAGGCTTACAAGATTTGATTGAAGACTACCACGGCAATGAGTCTCATGAGATGAAATTGTTTTTAATGGAGTTTGCCCTTCACGGATTGGCGGAGTATTCTATGTTGAGCAAAAACATTTTGAGTAGAGGCTTGCAGTTCAAAGACTTGTTGAGTAGCATGTTCAATCCATCGAATTTCTCTTTTGAGGACGATGAGGATGGGGACGATGATTATTAGTATAGTTTTACTTAGTAACATGTTCAAAATAAGTGTCCGGTTTTCGGAAAAAGTTTGTTTGCCAGGTGACTTAAAAAATCGGCTAATAGCATAGCTATTCGGTTATTTTTTTAGGAAGCATGGTGAGCAAAATTGAAGTGAAAATTGACAATTATTGCGCAACTGTTACTTAACATTGGTCGTAAACCATAAATTGATCCTGATTATTTCTTTTGAGAAGTAATCGGGATTTTTGCTCTAGTGACATGGCTTGGCAGGGTATGGTTGGTTGAATGGTAGCTTTAAAACAAAGTGATTGGATGAAAAATTTAGGTATACTATTAGGTTTGTCACTTATTTTATTTATGGGTTGTATTCCACAAAACGCTAAAAAAGAAGGCTTAGAGGTTACTTGGGAGCAAGGTAAATTACCTTTTTGGCAATTTTTGAAAAAGCTTCCTTTGACTTACGATGAAAAAGTGGGTATTCGGCAAAGCCGAGAGTTTGATTCTTACGGCGAGGTCACTCTGGTGAATCATTACAAAGATACCCTGAGGATTTACCCTTTAAAAAAAATCATAACGGCCATGCCTCATTATTATTTGCCCAATGGTATTATGACGAGTTCATTAAATCCTTACCCAATGATTGGGCTTAAAAAGGAACAACTCCCTCCTGGAGATACCCTACATCTATATCTGATTTTTCGTCAAAAAGAAAAAGTAAGTATCTCTAAATGTGAAGTGTCACTGCCAGTAGATTCCATCGATTATTCCTTTTATTATCAGATAAAACAGGGTGAAGAACAAAAGAAGGATTCAAGTGCTTTTTGCTTATTCAGACTTAGGAAGGTAGCTAAAGGACGTTTTGATTTAAAGGTAATCACAAAAGACGAGCGGCAGTTTTGGTTAGATAAGCCCAAAGTCATTAAGCCGAAACCATCCCCAAAATCTTTGAAACAGGACTTTGACAGTTTTTTGGCCAAGTTTCCGGAAATCCCTTTGTCAGTAACTTATGATCCACCTCAGATTACGATGAAAAACATCCCGCCTGACTCTGCTCAAATCATCAATTCAACTTACATGCGGCGATTTGTGAGGCGAAGTTTAAGGGTATACGAAGGAAGCGAGGATACGTTGACCAGTTTTGTGAAAAAAGATACTTTATTATGGTTATCAGGACAATACATGGGCAGGTTAAAGCATCCTCAAGATGATGGAATGGCTGTTGTAATGGTAAAATTGTTTGACCCGAACAACTATTATACTACCAAAATACACGCGTACCAATTACTTTGTTTTTTTGATAGAAAGACAGGAGAGGCTTTGGGCTATGATTTGATTACAGGGTATAAAAACAAAAAATATTTTCAAGACATTCAATCCAGATTGCATGTGGTCAACAACCAACTGGTAGTGGAAAAAATTGCATTGGGTGAAGATTTTCTTTGTAAAGGACAAAGGTATCAGGTGTATTTAGAAAAATACTTCAAACATCAGCGACTTCGTAAGACTTGGCTAGAAACGGATGCCTTACTGATGAAGAGCAAGGAGAAAAACATCGATGGAGTCGCTTATCAGACTGATTGTCACCCGAAAATGGGTTATTGCGTAGATATTCCTTTTAGGGTATTTATTTATGCTACCCGAGCAGGAAAAGGTATCCCGGCCGAAAGCTTTGTTTCCAAAGATCAGCAATCTCTCCTAGAGATTCGAAAGATACAATTTCAGCTAGAGGATTCATTAGGAAAACCAGATTATCAAACCTATTTCAAATCAGTCTTGGGTTCCTCCAGGAAATTGATTAGATCACATTTGTATAAAAACTATTGTGAGTTTTTAGAGTTTAGAAGTGATGGGATAGCTCTTTGGGAGGGTCATTTTTTTAGAAAAGAACAGGTCATTCGAATGCGCTTGTGGTTTCCACAGCATCAAAGACTACGCTACGATAAAATTGTTCGACAAATGATCAAAAGTTTTAAGTGAGTGTAGACCTCCCTATTTGGTAGACTTGCCAAAGAGAGACCACCAACTGTTTTTTGCCATATTTTCATTGTTAAATATTGCCCTTTCAAGAATAATATTGCAATTTCCAAACAATTAGTTTCTAAAAA
>CALDJV010000898.1 GCA_937899305.1 uncultured Cytophagaceae bacterium | reverse complement strand
TAAAGTTAATTCAACTAACTAAAATTGACCAAATATGAAACAATTCATCTGTATTGTTATTATTACAGGATGGGTGTTGTGGGGTATAGAAGGAGTCGGTCAACAACACCAGCAAATAAAACACTATGTGAGGCAACTGCTCCCAAATAATGCAACTCAACTGAGCACCCTGACTCGTATCGATCAAGCAATAAACACTTATGTAAACACATTGGTTCAGAAGCGCAAACGGTACAACAACGATCGTCGTTTCTTAAAGTTTGTATTCTACAATGTACATCGAAAATTTTTGAAGCACTTCCAGATGCACCGCGACTTTTCAGCCATTTTCAATGGCCAGAAAACCTATAATTGTATATCAGGAGCCACCCTATATGCGTTTATTCTTCAGCAACTAGATTTTAAATACTCTATTTACGAGACTCCTTTTCATGTGTATTTGATCGTACATACGCCCAAGTATCCTCAGATTTTGCTAGACCCAACCGATCCTCACCAAGGTTTTTTATATAACCCCTATGCCATCCAAAAAAGGGTACGCTACCATAGTGAAACAGACGGGGTAAAACTCAATGCAAAGATTTCGCTGCAACAACTCATTGGGCTACAATATTATAATCAGGGGGTGTTTCAGTTTAATCAACAAAAGTTTGATCGGGCACTCGTAAAACTTTCTCGAGCTCAAGATTTATATCCATCCAGGCGAATCAAGGCACTGTTGGTACTTACCCAACACTATTATAAAGCGGGCTTGGTCGAGAAGTAATCAATGTGAACTTATTCTTCAACCCCGCCCCTTTTATCCAATACAACAAGAAAAAGGAAAAATTTTTGCTATCTTTAGATAAAGTAGTTCGTTTGGCATGGATAAATATTTGGATAGGGTCTATTTTCTCCTCTTGTTGTTATGGTTGGTAAGTTGTACTCCTACTTCCCACCCCAAACCTTTTCCCACCATCAAACAAGGCTTATTAGATTTGACCCAATGGTCTTTTGACCAACACCCTTCAGTCAAGCTTCAAGGTCCCTGGAAAACCTATTGGAAAAAACTACTGCCCCCTCAAACACTCCATAAGCAGACACCTACTGGTTTTCTAGATTTCATTCCCTTTTGGCGAGGCAAAACCCTCAAAGGGCAAGTGCTTCCTGATCAGGCTCATGCTACGTTCCAAGCCAGTGTTGTTATTCCTCCTACTCGTATACATCAACCACTCTCCATTCAGTTCCGAATTTCGGAAATGGCCTATCGATTATTCATAGACGGTAAACTTGCCGGGGAAGTGGGTCAAATTGGCACTGGTCCGGCCACCAATTCTCCTATTTACAGCACCAACATTTATACCTTCACCCCTCGCTCGGCTACTGTCGATATCGTGTTACAAGTCGCCAAATACAAAGCCTATGTACGCAATGCCGTGGGAAGTATCTCGGTGGGCACTCCTGAAGCCTTGTACGCAAGCCATCATCGGGCAGTCAACGGGGATTTTTTATTGTTTGGTAGTTTACTCATCATTGCCTTGTATCACTTTAGCTTGTTTTATTTTCGCAGTCAAACCATCTCTCCCCTGTATTTTGGCTTGTTGTGCGCCATCATTGCCATTAGAATATTTACCCTCAGTGAATTCAACCTCACCAGAATCTTTCCGTGGTTTGACTTTGAATGGCACGACAAGTTTTCTCATCTTTTGAAAACTTGGTAAAAGTATTATTGATCTAATTGTTTCTTAAATAATTC
>CALDJV010000897.1 GCA_937899305.1 uncultured Cytophagaceae bacterium | reverse complement strand
GTCTTAACTTTTAATAATGAATTACAGATAGCCCATTTTACCCCCTCATCTCGAGATGTTTTATCATCCTAGCACTGCTATACCTCAAAAAAAACCCTTCATGAGCGACCAAAAGCAACCATCTTCATCAACATCCTAAAAGTCGAGGCGACTTCTTTATGTCTAAAAAAATAAGCAAGCAAAAAGCTGATCCCAAGGTAGCATACCTCAAGACCAACTCTCAGGCATTACTCTACGGCCAAAGTTCTGATACCAGATCCATAAGTAATATCTAACTTATAAGTTTTACCTGGCTCAGGGTTGCTAAACTGTATCGTTCTCTGGTCACCAGAGTTAGATAGACTAAGCGCAGAAGAGTTTACTCCACCACCCAAAGTAACAAAACCAAAGTCTTGCTGGCTACGATTCACAGTAGCTCCTGAGGTAGTCAGGTATGAGTTTGCATTTCCTAGTTTAAAAGTTTGAGTAGGAGCCGTAGCACTGGTTCCGTCTACTGGAGTGCCCGAATTGATCAACGTAGGTGGGGTATTCAAAGTAGCATCAGCTCCTCCAATGGTGTAGTTGAAAGTAGCGGTATTTCCTAAAATATCGGTAGCAGTAAATGTTACGGTAGACGATGCGGTATAAGTACCACCAAACGTAGTCAGGTTGGTCAAGCTTGCCAAACGACCATAAACCGCCCCAGATTGGTTATCAGTAGAAACAGTACCACTGAATATGTCACCACGGCTAGCACCTGAGTTAGGCGTACCAGCTACCGCTCTTACTCCAGCAATGGTTGGCACAGCAGTATAGTCATTAGAAGCGGTGTTGAACATTCCAAAACGGGTAGCAATCTCTTGGGCAGCAAATGCGCCTTCGATACCTTGCTGACCAGTACTGTCAGAACCATTGATGTAGTTGTTGATGGCTACCCGCTGATTAGCAGTAAACTCGTCAAACCGAATGTTATAAGATATAAAACCTCCACTTTGTGAATTACTTCGGTAAGCAGGAACCTCCAAGCTGTAATTTCCACTACCATCTACAGTAGTTTCATAAGTTTGCAAGTTAGGAAGCTCTACATTTTGTACAGTGATGTTGTTACCATCTACTAAGAAGTTAGCTGCATCAGCGGTATTGAACTCCGCAATTACTCGGGTTCCTTGAGGAACATTTTGGTAACGCGTGTTAGAGGTTTGATCAATCTCAGCCACTGCTTTTCCGGCTAGAGTAGCGGTAGGCAAGGTTCCACCAGTTTGCAATAAGCGCCCGGTAAAAGAAATAGTCGAGGCATTGCTACTAGGGTTTAAAGATACCGACGCACGCATAGTCGCATGGTTGGCCGCCACAAAAGTTACTTCACCACTTCCTCGCTTCAAGGTAAAATGAGCTACTCCGTTGTCATCAGTTGTTACAGTGGTGTCTACCCCTGCCTGGTGAAAAGTAACTGTAGCACCCGCTGCGGCTACATTTGAAGGATAACTCAACAATCGGGCAGTAAGGTTTACTACCTCGTCTTCGGCTTCCTGTTCTTTTGCAATTCTTTCCAACTCATTGAGCACATCAGTCTCTGAATTTTTGTCTTTACAAGCTGGTAAAGTAATCATTACAAAGGCAAAGATGCCAAATAATACCCTAATGTTGTATCTAAGGTGTTTCATAATTAATTTGATAGTTGTTATAAAAAAAATTATATAATTAGTTAAAAATAATACTCACGCACACACATAGTTGTATTGTACAATCTTATCTAAAAGACTGCGATACATTTCTTATAAATTCTGAAACAAAGCATCTGCCAGCAACTTGTATCCACGTAATATATTGAGCAGTATTGCACAAAATTATACGCATACAAATACTTATTCTCTGTTTCGCCAGGAATTATTCCAGCTTGGAAAGTATTTGCCAAGGCTTTTGACCTGCCATAAGTTAACAAGAGCAAAACAATGCGTACACTCATATCCAATGAGGTGCAATAGCAAACCTAATCCAAGAAGCATAGAAATAATATAACTTCCTGTAAATCAGAATTTTAAATAAAATGCAGGGATCGATATATTTTAGGGAATCAAGACAGAAGTTGTCTTGGACTTAATGTTTTCTTGTGTTTCATAAGTTTTCATACTGTTAGATTTTGCCAAAAAAGGTTTAATTTATCAATAACTGTTGGTTTTAATGTTTTCTTTATAAGAATGATCTTTTAATTATTTTATTGATTAATATCATATGTAAGTTTTCAATACAAATGAACAAAAATATTTTATATTAAACAAAATAATATTTGGTAAAATTTTCAAAAAATTTGTGAACCTGCCCAAGGCATTCACCCGAGCAGATCCACATTAAATAAGTACAATTAACAATACAAATATACGAGACTTGATTCAAAAGAAATCAACCCAATTCACCAACCTTAGTTTCGGATTCACCAACCGTACATATGAATTCATAAACCAATCATTCGCCCACCCAATTGGTCAAACATTCTCTTGAAAAATAAGTTGAGTAGATGACTGTAAAATTAAGCCGGAAAGGCATCGCTCATAAAATATTATCTACATGCAAAAAATTTCACTTTTTTGGTTTCGCCGTGACCTCAGGATCAAAGACAATACGGGTTTGTTTCAGGCTTTGCAGGGCAAGCATCTGGTATTGCCCATTTTTATATTTGACCAACACATTTTGGACAAACTGAATGACAAACAAGATGCTCGTCTCACTTTCATTCATCAGGCGCTTGAGCAAATTCAAGAAGAACTACAGCCCCATCAAAGTAGTTTGAAAACTTTTTATGGCCAACCCGAAGACATATTTGAACAACTTGGCCAAGAGGGGATAGAAATCAATGGTACGCAATACCAAATACAACAAGTGTATACCAACCACGATTATGAACCTTACGCCATCCAAAGGGACCAGGCAGTAGCGCAAATTCTTCAAAAAAAAGCCATTGAGCTTCATACTTTTAAGGATCAAGTCATTTTTGAGAAAAAAGAAATTCTTAGCAATACCCATTCTGCTTATACTGTATTTACTCCTTACAGCAAAAAATGGAAGGCAGCAGTCAATGAGGAGACTCTGGCCTCGCATGATGTACATCAGCATATCCAACAATTACTACCAGTTACTCCTCCCCTCCCTTTGATTCCGCTCGAGCAAATGGGTTTTACTGCTCATCCGCAATCTTTCCCTTCCAAAACGGTCAAGAGAAACTTGATAGAGCGCTATGCTGAACAACGAAACTTTCCTGGAATTCAGGGTACCAGTCGTTTGAGTGTTCATCTCCGTTTTGGCACGGTAAGCATTCGAGAGGTGGCCCGGGCCGCTCAGAAATACAGTGAAACCTGGCTCAATGAATTAATCTGGCGCGACTTCTACATGATGATTTTGGCTAATTTTCCTCAGGTAGCCATTCGTTCGTTTAAGCCAGCGTATGACAAGATTCAGTGGCGAAACAACGAAGATGAATTCAAGCATTGGTGCCAAGGTACTACTGGCTACCCCATTGTAGATGCGGGCATGCGTGAGCTCAATACCACTGGTTTTATGCACAATCGGGTGCGCATGATTGTAGCTAGTTTTCTTACCAAGCATTTGTTGATTGACTGGCGCTGGGGAGAAGCTTATTTTGCTGAAAAACTACTAGATTTTGATTTATCGGCCAATAATGGTGGTTGGCAGTGGGCCTCGGGTTCAGGTTGCGATGCAGCACCTTATTTTCGAGTATTCAACCCTTACACTCAAACCGATAAATTCGATAAGGATCGTACGTATATTCGCCAGTGGGTACCCGAATACAACCAAGCCCATTATGCCAAGCCCATCGTAGCGCATAAGTTTGCCCGCCAACGGGCCCTCGATACCTACAAAGAAGGACTGGAAAAAGCCAAAGCATTGGCCAATGGGTAGTTTTTTTAGTTGGTAGTTCGTGGTTAGGAGTTGGTAGTTTTGTTTAGTCGATAGTCAATGGTCCATAGCTTTTTTAGTCCACAGTCGACGGTCCATAGTCCACAGTAGCGCAAAGCGGTACAAATAACTCATCGCCTCGCGCAGCCATTTAGCAATGCAACAATAAGCCGAAGGCGGAACAATAGAGTGATTGTTATATTTGCGAAAATAAGAATCTAATCATCGCTTCGCGCAGCCATTTAACCATATAACCATAAGCGAAGCGTTAACCATTCAATCCTGTAGCCATTTAACAATGAGCCGAAGGCGGAACAATTAGCTTTGCTGAGCTCGCCAAGGCTCGGTTTAGCAATAAAACAATGTAGCAATAAGCGGAACAATAGAACAATATAACAATAGAAAAATATGTCTTCATATCCAAAAGAAACACTCATTCAAGCGTTACAGGCCCATCAAGCTGATTTTGCTCAGGTGGTCCCGGTTGATTTTCAGCAAGCCCCTTTTCTTGCGTTTGATTTTTCGGTGAATAATCCCGAAATCGCCCACGTCGATTTTAGCACAGTAGAAAAAATGGATGAATACGTATTGGGCAAAATGACGGAAGCTCAAGTACGCGTGGCCGCCGGAGGATACAACGAAGAGCGGGCAGTGTATAAGCGAGGGACTACCTTTGACATTGAAGGGGGGTCTCGTTCCATCCATTTGGGCATTGACATCTGGATGGAGGCAGGCACACCAGTTTTTGCTCCACTTGAGGGTAAAATCCATAGTTTTCAAAACAATGACAACTTTGCTGATTATGGGCCTACCATCATTCTTGAGCATACCATTGCAGGGCTCACTTTCTATAGTTTATATGGTCACCTGAGTCTAGAGTCATTGGAAAACAAGCAAGAAGGACAAACGGTGACCAAGGGAGAACAAATCGCTGATTTTGGGGTGGCTGAAGTAAACGGCCAATGGACTCCTCATCTACATTTTCAGCTCATGACCGATATGCTAGGTAAAAAAGGGGACTTTATCGGAGTGGCCAACAAAGCCGAGCGGGCCTATTACCTTGATATTTGCCCTGACCCCAATTTGATTTTGAATATTCCTTTCTGATTGTAATCTGATTGGTTCTTCCTTTATAAAAAAATTTCACTCCCTATTGAGCCAAAAAAGTAGATTTGCTCGTGTAGTCAATAATCTCGCTTTTTTAGGCGACTATCTATCAAAATAGGGTTTAGTTTTTAAGTTTAGATGATAAAAGCCTGATCTGACATAGATCAGGTTTTTTTATGTTTCCAAACATTCAAAACCAGAAATATACACTCCGTAAATTTCAAAGCCCTCTTCTACCTTATTCGTCTTCCAAAGGCATACTGATAACACTTCTAATCTACTTACTCTCACTCCTCACCTCTTTTACTCCATGATTGACTATTTTTAGTAAAACATGGATAACTCAATCAGGGCTTGCCTACGCTAACTTTGTGGCATATTAAAAATAATATAAGATGAAGTTACAAACACAATTGGCCCAGGTAAAAGCAGCCACTTTAACTAAAGTACCCCAGTCGGCTATGGAGGTACTGAATGATAGTATCACTAATATCAAAATCAGTAAACAGAAAGAACGTGCCTTGCAACCTGGCGAAAAAATGCCCGATTTCGAATTGATGGATATCCAAGGCAGGCCACAAACAATTCGGGGATTGCATACCAACGATTTTTTAGTTCTCAACTTTTATCGAGGAGGCTGGTGCCCTTATTGTAATTTAGAATTAAGGGCTTATGAACAATTGAGGGATGATTTTTTGGCCTTGGGAGCCGATATAGTGGCCATCAGTGCCGAGAAAAATACGATGGGAGCGCAGACCGCGACCAAAAATGCCCTTACTTATCCGGTATTGACCGACCAAGATGCCAAAATGATGAAGGATATTGGGGTTGTTTTCCAACTGGATGAAGCATCCAAAAGGTTATATCAGAATTTTGGGCTTGACCTCAAGCAAATTCAAGGTAATGATCATTATGAATTACCTGTTCCGGCGGTTTATGTACTCAATAAGGACATGGAAGTGGTATTTATGCATTTTGAGGAGGATTATACTACTCGCCTGGAACCCTCAGCATTGTTGGAAATACTCAAAAATCAGATTCAGACTGTTTAACTTCTAAAAAATGAAAAGAGATACCATTATTTATTGGATTGCCACTGGGCTGCTTAGTCTTTTGTTTGTGGCGGGAGGGTTGATGTATTTACTTAATTATCCCCGAGCACATGGTTTTTTTGTCAATTTAGGGTTTCCTGTTTGGATTATCTACCCATTGGCGATTCTAAAGTTTGCTGGGGTAGCTGCCATACTTACCAAAAAATCAAACTTTTTGAAAGAACTGGCTTACGCTGGTTTTCTATATGATGCGATACTCGCTTTAGCAGCTCATTTGATGGTACAAGATGGGGAGGCAGTACCCGCTGTGGTTTCTATAGTGCTTATTGTGATTTCCTGGCGATACGATCGTAAGGTATTTGGCGCATATGTTCAGCAAGGAAGCCAAAATCTTTCTATCAAACAGGAACCAACTCATTCAAAAGAGCTGGTGTAAAGAAAACATCGAGTTACCAAATAGTTAGACCTGACAATTTCTAAACCTTGTCAGGTCTAAACCCAAGGCACAAGGCCTTTATCCTAAATAAATGGCTTTTTTCTAATTCTTTTTCAACTTTTCAATCAATTCTTCGTTCAGCCGTACGTAGTCTGGATTTTTTCGCTCCTTGGCTACCGCCATGCTCTTTTGAGCAGTAGCAATGGCTGCTTTGTATTTTTTCATTTTCCCCTCAATTTTGGCTTGTACATGCCACATCCAGTAAGCTTTGGGGCGTAATTGAGTCGCTTTTTTAATCCATTCATAGGCCTTGTTCAGGTCGCGGCCAGTGTCGAAGTAGTACCGGGCCGAGGTAAAGTATGCTCCAGCCAATGAACGCTCAGGGTTGGCCATCATTCGGTTGATTTGCCCCATTACTTTCTTGTCCACATCAGTCGTAATTTTGAACGATACCAGGGTGTTTTCCCACATGATGCGTAAGTCGGCGCTGGCTTTATCAAAATTGGCAAAATCGATCGTAAAAGTTTCGTAAGCCAAACCAGTTCGTCGAGCCTGTACTTTGAACCGATGCACATCTTGGCTGGCATCGTACGCATTTCCAAAACCTTGTTTTTTGTTTAGAATAATGGTCCAGCTTTGTGGGCCAGGAATGGTATGCAAGGCATATACCCCTTTGGCAACTTGCTTGCCTCCAATGGTCACGGCTTCACTAAAAGTCAACCGAGTGTTGTCGTTGGCTCCCGTACGCCATACTTTACCATAAGGCACCAATGCGCCAAATATTTTGCGGCCTTTCATTCCTGGACGAGAATAACGCAGCTCTACTTTGGTAAGCCCTATCTCTTGCACCAGGGTAACTGTAGGGCTGGCCGCAGGTACTTTAATTTGGGCTTGGGTAAGGACTGGTATCCAGGCCAATACAATCATTGGGAGGATTAGACTTAGTAATTTTTTTTTCATTTGAATGTATGTTTAGTAGTACAATATTTGCGAAACTGGTCAACAAATAGAAAGTTATTGCTCAAACCCCAAAAATAAGCTCTTAATTACGAGGGGTATTTTTGATAAGCCAAGATAATTAATATATTTATGCTTCAAACCTATGGCAAATTCATCATAATAGACAAAGGTTTATCAAAAAAATCATTAGTGAGCGGTACATTATTTGTCAAGTCTTCCCAAGAATTCTAAT
>CALDJV010000896.1 GCA_937899305.1 uncultured Cytophagaceae bacterium | reverse complement strand
GTTATTAGAATTCTTGGGAAGACTTGACAAATAATGTACCGCTCACTAATGGGTTGACACCAACTCTATAATGCGTAATTAGCACAATGCAAAAACACCATACCAATCATTATTTATTAGCCAGTTCGCCTGAAGCTAATCAAATGATATCAAACATCCGATCACTACTTGCCAACTCCGATTCAGACAAAGTATTACTGGGCCTCCACTTGCTTCAAAATGGTGGCGTTCCTTCAAATTTGATTACTTACCTTTTTGTACTCTCTCGTTTACATCCTGAGTATCCGGTACGTGAAATAGCTCAAGCACTGTATTACAATTGGGCTTCCGAAGATTTAAAAAAATTCATTGCCAAGTATTACAATAAAATGGCAGAATGGACCTCTGATGAAACCAATGTAAGTCACTGTCTGGAAAAAATATATCTACACAATGACATAGACGCAGCGGATTTGGGGCAACTTTGGGTCAAGTTTCGCAAAAAAGGAAATCTTTTTAGGTTGAAAAACAACATAGAACCCACCTATGAAGTACTCAACAGCCTTTATAATGCTGAAACCAAAACTTTGGTGCTAAGCGATTTGCAACTTACTCGTCTGCCTGAGGAGATCAGATTGTTTGACATTGAGCACCTTTATCTAGATGGAAATTTATTCAAAAAACTTCCCAAATGTTTTTATCAGCTCAAAAACCTAAAATACATCAACTACTATTGGACACCGCTCAAGAAGAGTACTTTGCTTAAGATTCAAAAACACTATCCTCAAATAGTCATGAAAGCCTACCCTATCAACGAAAACTTTGAAGAGCCATTTGCCTTAGGAATTATATAAACGGTCTCTGAGCTTGACTATTACTCCAATAACAACTGAATGATGTGGAGTTGATGAGACGCGTATTATTTTTACAATATCACCTCATTTTTAGAACATTGATGATTGGTAGTACTCCAACATCAGTGTTCTAATTACCTCGATACTGCCCTTAAAGTAACTACACTGCTCGCGTAACAGCATTTCATTACCGAAGATGTACTGTGTGTCTTCCCCAAATCTCGCTTATTCAAACTATTTTTTATGAGGCCGTGTGTTGCTTATCTGGATACTCAATAATTGATGTTTAGCCTGTAACCTATGCGATTCATGATTGGCTTGTCCATATTCAAATGGCTTTTACCCATTTATAAAAACAAATTTTCAGTATTTAACAGTTGTATCATACAACTTTTTGATTGTACTACCTGTCAAAATATGACTGTATTAATAATGGGTTTTATGGGGCTATAAACCCCTATAAATAAAAAAGACAATGCCCCCAATATTGGTGAGCACTGTCCGGAAAATAAGTGATCAAACTTAAGATGCAAAATTAGCATTTTTTTTGGTATACCAATGATTACCGTAAAATTTCGGCAAACTTTTTCTGTTTTTTGCTAAAAAAAATGATCGAACCCCCTTTTCGTTGTCAAAATGCCACAATCTGCTCACACTTTTTTAATCTTGAATAAGTAAGTATTCATTCATTTTATGGTTTCTCTTCGTTTCCCATGCTTGGCCCACGCCATCGGCCTCAAAAAAACGGCAATTTAAGTATAAAAAATAGTTGTACCACACAATTAAATGCAATACACTACTAAACTTGATACATATGCGCTTGCTTAGCATATGATTTCCCCCCTACTTAGAAAGCATGTCGTTGAATACCTCTCAGATATGTTCTGAAATTAGTCCTCTAAAACCTTCTTATCCCACATAAGGTATATAATAACATTGCTTCCTGGTTACAATTTTTAACACGATCCTCGAAGCATTCACTGACTCATCATAGTGTAAACAGAATTATGAGCAAAATAGTAAAGGTATTAGAAGCGCATCCTGGTCTTTGCAATCATTTCAGAAAACACCGTACCGTATTTATCCAGGGATATCATAATTCATCTTTTACCCAAATTGTTGAGGGAAACACTGGGCTAGGTTTAATAGAATTTGACGATACCCAGAAGCTTCATCAGTTTTCCTCTAATGAAGACATTTATTTTTTGATCCAAACCGATCAACCTTGGTTTCTACCTATTATTTTTCCCTCCCAACATAGCGTCGCTCTTACCAACCAAGGGGTTTCAATTGTAGCTGATGGAAAATACAAATTTCAGCAATTTTTACCTTGGTCCACCATCAAAGAAGTCCATTTGATAAATGATCAGTTTGTGTTTGATACCAGTAATGGAGAGGTTACAATAGAAAACCATTGGATCTATAGAATCGAGGAAAAAGCACATTATCGCACTGATGCCGAGGTAATTGCCAAAATCATGCACCTGATTGCGGCTCAATACGACGACACCAGTCATTGAGCAGGTGAACCTTGGTGATGCGTTTAATTGAAGCCTGGCGTATTCAGTTCAATTTCAAAAATTACTTTTGTTCAAAGTATAACTTTCAGCGTAGCTTTCTATATCTTGCTGCTAGACAGGTTATCCAAAACTGATATTATCGGGAGGCAATACTGATATTACTCATCTAAAAACCTTCCACATCAATAAATGGTATACTTAAGCAGTACACTCTAGTCAGCTGTGATTTAAGCACTGTATCTGGACAGTTCAACAATTGATAATATTGTAAATAACATTATGAGTAAAGTAAGAGAGGTATTAGAAAACAACCCTAACCTTTGCAATCATTTTAGAAAACACCGCACGGTATTTATCCACGGATATGGCAATGCATCTTTTACCCAAAAAATTGAAGGAGTAAAAGGCCTGAGTTTAGAGGATCAAGAAAATGCTCGGGCATTGCATCAAATTCCTTACAATGAAGAAATATACTTTTTGATAGAAACGGATCAAGCTTGGTTATTTCCCTCTAGTCACAGTGTGGTTTTTACAGATAAGGGGGTTTCGATTGTAGCCGATGGAGACAATCAATACAATCAATTTTTATCTTGGAGCATCATCAAAGAAGTACATTTACTGAATGATCAGTTTGTATTCAAAACCAGCAATGAAGATATCAAAGTAGATAATCGCTGGATTTACAGTATAGAGCACAAAGAACACTATCGTACTGATGCTGAAGTGATTGCCAAAATCATGCATTTGGTTGCCGCCCACCACGAAAGTGCTGACAAGCGCCTGAATGCCATGATTGGTTTGGATAAGGTAAAGCGTAAGGTAAAAGTGCTGGCCAACTTGGTAAAAATGCACCAAGTAAGACAACAAAAAGGTCTGGAGGCAGTGATGCCATCTATGCATTTGGTATTTATGGGCAACCCTGGTACTGGCAAAACAGAGGTGGCTCGCTTGATTGCCGAAATTTTTCAGGAGATCGGTTTACTTTCTCGAGGGCATTTGGTAGAAGCTCGTCGCTCTGACTTGGTAGAAAAATATGTGGGACATACCGCCAAAAAGGTAGAAGAAGTAGTCATGAATGCCCTGGGTGGCGTACTATTTATAGATGAGGCCTATGCGCTGACCAATGGAGGGCAGAATGATTTTGGAGCAGAAGCCATAGACACCCTCACCCCATTGATGGAAAACTACCGGGAAGATTTGGTGGTAATTGCAGCGGGTTATACCAAAGACATGGAACGCTTTTTGGCTGCCAACCAAGGTTTGAGTTCCAGATTTTCTGAGGTCATTCATTTTGACGATTACAATCTGGATGAACTTACTCAAATTTTTAAAAAAATGTGTCAAGATAAGGGATATAAGCTTACCGAAGCTGCCCAGGCCAAAGTACGCAAACTTGTCATGAAGTCGTTTGGTACTGATGCAGCTAAGTTTGGCAACGGTCGTGGGGTACGTAACTTGTTTGAGCGTGTATATATGAAGCAAGCCAATCGTTTAGGAGATAAAGAATACGTTACTGAGGCAGAGTTGACTATTTTCGAAGAAGATGATATAGATACCAATTACTAATGCCTGGCATATAAAAGCGCTCAACTGATATGAACCCAAACGCCCTCATGATTACCAATGGGTAGTTATGAACAGGCGTTTGGGTAAAATAGAGGTATGAACGACGATTGTTTTTTTACGTTTATGTGGGCAGGTTTTAACGAGATTGCCTGATAGTCCAAGTAACCCATTCCTAGATGAACAAGTCTTTTTGCCAAATTTGCACATCCACCCATTCACCTAACTTGAACGCTACCCTGCGCATGACTCCTACATACCGAAAACTCAAAGATTGGTGAAGCTTCACACTAGCCGTATTTCCTCTTACAATTCGAGAAATCAATACTTTATAGTCCAACTCAGCTCCACTATTTATCAATGCTCTTAACAGTTCCTTACCCAGTCCTTGCCGATGTACATTACGATCAACAAAAATGGACACCTCGGCTGTTTTACTATACCCTCCTTGTGGGGCCCATTCGCTTAATGATGCCCAAGCAATCACTTCACCTGTGCCTCCTTTATCTTTTACCAGTACAGGCAAATTTTTTCTTTGATGATAGGCAAACCAACTTAATCTATCTTCACTGGTTACTGCCCAAGTGTCTACATTATTTTTAGAATTCAACACTTCATAATTATAAATTTCATTAATGGTGTCTAGATCTTTTTCGGTTGCTAATCTGATCATGGTAAATTGAACGCTATAGTCTTGAATTGTTTAATGCTTTAAGCCATTTTCTCTTGAAATATATAACAAAATCCTTTGAAAAGTATCATCCCAAAAGCTTTACTCTTTGAAAATCATATTACATGCAGCAAATGCACTTAGTTAAACAAAATTTGAGGAACTTGATTAATATGTAAGAAATGAGTCAAGAAAGGTTTTTTAATATCTTTTTAAGTCCCTTACTTGAACTCTATTATATTATCACTTAATTAACCCATAATTACTTATGAACAAGGCTATATTTTCATTAGATAAGCTTGCCGAAGGCAATCGCTTATCTCCAAATCAACTATCTACTATTAGAGGAGGACGTAAAAAATTAACTCCTCTTAAAGTAAAAAGTGAGAATTCGAATGGCAACAAGGAAGAAGACAAAGGTAATCTTTCAAACCCTTCTAACAATGATGGCGGTTTATTATTGCTTACTCCTCCCACTTCTAAATAAGAGGTGAATCCATTCAAAAGCCTTGAAAATTATTTTTAAGGTATAGGCCGATTATTCTTTAATCGGTCTATTTTTTTATCCATTCTTTGCAAGCTTATATTTATAACAAACGATCTATATTTCTTACCAGGTAAGAATATATTACTTTTCAACCGATGCTTTTTCCGTAATTGCGCTATTATTCAGCAAAAAGTCCTTTTTTCTTGAAAAAAACGAGAAAGACAATTACATTTCCTCTATTCAGTATATTATTGGAGCAAGATAGGTTTGTAAGTTTTTTGCGAGAAATGTAAAAAATTGAGATTGGAGTTGGGTAAAAAAAAACTTGAGGGAAGCCAACAGGCGTTGACTATCCCCCAAGATCCTTCAACCAGCTATGCAATGCAAATGTAGAGCATATTCTTGGGTTTTGCAAACATTAAATGCACAAAAAGATAATAATTCATCTATGAATGTTTAAATTGCTTGCTGGCAATGATCGCATTCTGTTAAAACAAATACCATTTATGGAAGCATATCTTTCTATTCATCCAGAGGTAGTAGAAGCCCTCGAAACCAATCGCCCCGTTGTTGCCTTGGAATCTACCATTATTGCACATGGTTTACCTTATCCGGTTAATAAAACCACTGCTTATCAATTAGAAAAAATCATTCGCGAAGCCGGCGCAATTCCAGCCACCATTGCCATCATCAATGGGAAAGTAAAAATAGGTCTGGATGCAGACGACCTGGAACTCATTGCATCCGAAGATGAACCCATTGCCAAAGTAAGTCGGCGTGATTTGCCTTTGCTCATTGCTCGCAAGAAAAATGGTGCTACTACTGTAGCAGCTACCATGTTGGCCACTTCGTGGGCAGGCATATCGGTATTTGTTACTGGAGGCATAGGAGGGGTACATCGAGATGGCGAAAACACCCTGGATATTTCGGCCGATCTTATGGAACTCGCTCGTACCAATGTAGCCGTAGTTTGTGCAGGAGCCAAATCTATTCTGGATTTAGGGCTTACCCTAGAATATTTAGAAACCCAAGGGGTTCCAGTAGTAGGTTTTCAGACGGGGGAGTTTCCAGCTTTTTATACTTCCCAAAGTGGATTTAAAATAGACCGGGTAGAAAATGTAGAGGTATTGGCCAAAGCGCTCAAAGCCAAATGGGATCTGAACTTGAATGGAGGGGTAGTAGTGGCCAATCCAATTCCACCGCGTTTTGAGATAGATGCTGACTATTTGGAACAAGTCACTATAGGTGCTTTACAAGATGCCGCTCAGCAAAATATTCGTGGCAAAGCCGTGACTCCTTTTTTGTTGCGTCGCATCAAGGATCTTACCCAGGGAGAAAGCCTGGAGGCCAATCAACAATTGGTCTACCACAATGCCCGTTTGGGGGCAGAACTTGCCATAGAATTTGCTAATTTATAAAGCAAATAATAGTCAGTAAATCATCACTTTTTTGGCTTCCATCAAGTCACCTATTTCGTGAAGTTTTTCATCAATTTGTTTCTCTGCTTTTTGAGACAATTGATTAAATATAGACTTCTCAAATTGAACTTGGGTACCTTTGAATTTGTGTTTCCAATTGCCTACAGCTTTGCCATCCATTAAAATGGTACCCAATGCATTGCCCCCAGTGGCTCCCAATTGACCATACACCTTTGGTAAATCCTGGGCATCTACCAACCGACCTCTTCCTTCGGGGGCATATCCCATGAGGTAAGCATCCCACTGTGGCAAAATCACTACCTGCTGTGCTTGAGGTATCACCAAGTTAAATTTTTCAAAATCTTCCAGGTCTTCGGCTGGTAGGTAATACTGTGCTTCGAGATTTGCCAAATCTAGATTGGCCACCGCCTGGGCCGCTGTAGTGGCCGTAATGCCTGCCCACCATTGAAAGTCTTTGATGGTAGCAGGTCCAAAAGCCTTGAAGTATGCTTTGGCGAGCCACCTCAAAGCCTCGGCTTGTGGTATTGTCTGCAGATGTTCTTCAGGCCAAGCATTTACCCAAGCAGTAGTGGTTACGTAACTGATGGTATTGGCTCGTAAACTTTGGCTGCCTACTCTGAGCAGATCTCCTTCAAAAGCCATCCTATTGAGGACAAATTTGAGTTTTTCACCCGGAAAACTAATTTCTTTTTTTAGATTCTTTGCCATTTGGGGTGTCTGAGTAAGGGCCCTAATTTCGGGGCGCCAAGCCAAAAAATCAGCCTGAGATAAAGTCCGCTGAGCATAGCGTTTTTGCCAATAATCACTCGCTTTGGGAGGGATGGTGGCCGCAAATACGTAAGGGGCATAGGCTACCGGAACCTGATGGACTGACAGGCGCATGGCGGGTATTCTTACTGCCAATTGCTGCTGATCAAGGGTTTGAAAACACGCATGATCAAACGATTGCATTCGGTTCCAGAGTGACAGGGGTCCCGTAGGATGGGCACTGTATATCCCTATGACTTTTTGGAGGGCTTGGGCTATATTTGTTTCGCTTTGATTTAGGCCTTGACGAAAGAAAGACCAACGACGGAGTTTTTCTTGAAATGTGCTCATTTGTTTTCTAAGTAAAACGGAAAAAATAAAGTAATCCAAATTTGGTGTAATATCTGGTTGC
>CALDJV010000895.1 GCA_937899305.1 uncultured Cytophagaceae bacterium | reverse complement strand
TATTGGAGCTATTAACAGTTTTATAAAATAGAAGGGGGCGAACATGTTGTATTAATGAAATATGTTTTTTTGTTTGCTTGTACAATTCGTTTGATATAACTACCTAATATGGAGTCCATCATTACTTTGTCAGCAATACTTTTAAATTTTGCCTGATTTTTCTGAAAATTAATAAAACCCAAGGCCTTAAGGCTTGCAACTATATAATTTCTCTTTGAATATTTATCTGTTCTAAAACGATACAAATAATTTAGGTGCTCTCCACCATTTTTAATGACCTCCCTTTTCCAACGCACTCCGTCAAAAACAGCTAAACCAAACAAATTAGAAGTGATTATTTTATTTTCAGGAGTTATTGTGATTCCATAATGCCTTTGTGGAATATTAGATTTCGAGCCTACTTTTTTTGCTAAATAACCATCAATATCTTGTCCATAAATATGAGAACCATAAAGTACAAGAACTAGGACAGAAGTGATAAAAGAACACTTAATCTTTGTTATCTTCCAATTTTTTGAAAGCTTTTTCCCAATCATAGAAATTGAGGTTTAAATGATTTCTGGATATGAAATTAATGATTGATCTGTATAAACTATTAGAAATTATGTAATCTTTAGTTCCCGATTCACCACTATTATTTACCATCAAAATTACTGCTAAGGGGATATCAGTACGAACCAGATAAAGTGATTGATATTCTTCAAAATAGCCAGTGTGTCCAAAGAGCTTTAATTTGCTATTGAATACTTGAGAATGTAGAAAACCGAATGCTCTTGAAGTAGCTCCTTCTTTGTTTTTATACATTAGAGAATATTTAATTTGTGGTTCCTCTAAATCGACTTCGTGATAGTATTTTTTGATTGTTTTCCAAGACAGAACTTTGTTGTAATCTTTCAAATATTGTTTTCGCTTTCTAAACCGCAAAAAATCCATAAACTTGAGCATATCTTCCAAAGATGCTTTCACGCCACCATTAGCTTCGTGTAAACCATGGCTTATGTTAGTTTTTGTTGTTATCAGGCTATCATTCTTTTTTCTAAGATAGCTACTTGCTAGATTTTGGAAAAGTTTCTCGGGGCTTTTTCCAAAGTGTGCTGTTTTCATTCCTAGTGGTTTGAAAATATTTCTCGTAATATATTGAGTAAATGATTCACCTGTAACATTTGCGATAACTCTACCTAAAAGCGAATAAGCCCCATTGTTATAGGCATATTTACTCCCAGGCTTTCTCATCAATGTTATATACTTTAAATTGGGCTGAATAGCTTTCCAGGTTTTTCTTTGCTTAGGTGTATTATACTTGGCTTTGAGGGTATCTCCTAAAGGACGCCAATCCAAACCACTTGTGTGATTAATCAAGTGAAATATTTTAACTTGGTCAAAACTACCATACTTACTTTTAGCTTCTTTTAGTTCAGGGAGATATTTAATGACTGGGTCAGCAATATTAATTTTTCCTCGTTCTATTAATCGTAAAATAGCAACCGAAGTAAACATTTTAGATATAGATGCCCAAGGGTAAATTGTTTTGTTATCTAATATAAGACTTCGTTCCCTATCAGCAAAACCTCCACGCTTCGAAGAAACAATCTCACCATCCCAAATAAGGACTGCATTAAAGGCAAATTCTGGTACAGCTTGTGTTTTTCTTTTTTGAAAAGTATCTAATTTACTCCACTCCTTAAGTAAGCTATCTTTTGTTGATTTTCTCTCTATCTGAGCAAAACCATTGCTTAGAGTTATTATCAAGATTGGTATAAAAATTATCTTCTTCATCAATATTCAAATAAATATGTCAAACCAATTGTATTGAGCTATTATTCCCCTTTCCCTTAAATAATAAGTCAATAAAACTAAACCATTTCCACTCAATCCATTTAATAAGCCTGGTGAATTATTCCAGGTTATTTGTTGTTGTTCGTTAAAATAAGCATAAACTAAGTTGCAATAGTCCTTAGAAGGATCAAATTCTCTTAATATTCTTTCTAACCAATATTGATAAGCTAATTCTAATTTTTTACTACCAGTTTTCTTGTGTAAAAGATAAAATATAAGGAATATACCAAATGTACCATGACAAATAGTGGAATCAGTATGGTTTGAATCTCTAAGCTTTATGCTCTCAATTCCCAGACTGGAAATATTTTCAATAATACTTAATCCTTGTTTAAAAAGTGACTGATCATCAGTTGCTTCACTTGCACTAATTAATGCAACAGCTACTCCCAAGTCGCCTTGACACCAAGCCAATCTATATTCAGGTATTAATTTGCTATGATTATCTAAGTATATCTTTTTGGGTACACACAACTCATTTTTATTAATATTTACACCTCTATCAGTAAGCCAGTTAGCAGCTTTTCTAACTAGTTTAACAGCTAAATTAGTGGTAAATTCATCTAAAATATTATCTTTTATAATTTTGGATAAGTACCATATTATGCTGGATATTCCATGAGCCATTCCTGTGATAACTAATCTTTTATTGTGAGGGCTTGTCCAATATATCATACTTTCGCCTTCTTGTACTGCTATATCGTACAAATGATGTACGCTTTGTGAAAGCAGATTAACAACTTCTCGATTTTCTTGATTATTGCTATGATATATTTCCCTTAGTGCTATCAGTTTACCAATAAAACCATACATTAGATCATAGTCTAAATTAGTTGTTTCAAAGTCAATCGTACTTATTATTCTACTCTTCAAATGCAAACTATAAGGCTTGATCTCGTTGTATTCAAAGAAATTTACATTTACTAAATGATGTAAAGCCCAGATAGTACCTGATATCCCAGCAAGAGAATGTTGAGTTGATAAGGATTTTATTTCATTTATACTATCACTCATTAAACTATAACTGTACTTCTGATAATTTTCTTCCTTCGTTAATTTATAAAGGTGAGCAAAAAAAATTGCTATGCCAGGCTTACCAGCGTATAAATTTACTTGATTATCAATTCGTTCCATATCAAAACAATAAGATGATATGGAACGAATATATTTTATAATATCTTGCATGGGAATGATTTTCACAGAAGAGGCCTGATATTAATACAATACCAAACCTCTTACTCTTCAAGTTTACTTAACAACCAAAAAATTCGGATACTCCTGTTCTACCTGTCTTTGGAGGCGAACCAGCATTTCCAGTACCTGTACACTCATCATTACCACCTTTATTTACTTGAGATAGTTGTTCAGACGTAAGGGTTAAATTTTTAGCCCAATTGTCTTTAATTTTCAAAACACTTTTCTTCTCTTTATTCTTCATAATGAAATAAATATTTAAAATTAACAATATAGTTTTTGCAGGACATTGAGATCACCTATTTACTCGTTAGCAGTTGTAATTGTAATGCACTTATACCAACCAGTTTTTCGCGGTAAATGCCCCTGCAATTGATGATGCAATATTACCTCCTCCAGACCAAGAAAGTCAAGACTAAAGTGTTTATTGAGTGTTATTTTGGGTTAATTTACTTTATATATTTATAAGTGAAGTAAATATATTTATATTTAAAGTGAGTTTTCCTCAACCTTTTTCCATTTCGTAAACTTTCAGTTTTGAGGAAATAAGGTGGGATATTAGGGAAAAACAGATGATTACTTTACCTGCTTACCCGAACTTTGGCGCCCCTTTCAGGTTATTTAATTCCCCGCTGTTTCAATTTCTTTTTTATCATATAGATTTGCCCTAAATGAGTGGCTTGGTGTTCCATAACATGAAACCAACAGAAGTGATTGTTATAAGCGCCTTTGCCTATTTTCTTCGCCAGCCAGGCATCATCCAATGTTTTGAATTTCTCGAGGGTTTTCTTTCGTACTTCTCGGCAAATGTTCAGGTAATAATCGATGCTTTTTCCCTTGAAAGCTTTTCTACCGGCATCACCCAACGAAGAGGCTTTGGCCCATTGCAAGGTTTCTTCGTTGTTGAATTTTCGCCCTTCAAAAGTAAAAGTTTGGTAATAGGCCTCGGTAGCCGCCAAATGGATGATCAACGCGCCAATTGAGTTAGAATGTTCGTCTTCTCGCCAATCAATGGCTTCCTGGCTCAATCCTTTTACGGCCCGCGCTATGCGATGACTCAAATTATTCAACATAGTTACCATGGTACCCACTTGAGGAGTGTATCCCTCGATTGGTCCAATCAAATAATTAGAATGGGTAATCATAACCCCTTTTCCTTCTACCAACAAAGCGTATTTACCATCAGTTTTATCAGTACTTGAGCTGAAGGTGAATTCCTTCACCTTTACTTTTTTACTCGGTCGGATTCCCTCAAACCATTGCGAAAGGGTGTTGGAGGTGACCTTTTCTTCAAAACTGGCGTTGGCCAGGGGCATTTTCTCATAATGTTCCTGACTGTTTTGTACCCAAACTTCAAAGTTGTCGAAATAAAACTTTCCGTTGCCCTTGCACAAGCCCCCAAAATAAATTTGGTGGATGTTTTTGTCCAAGGTGGCCTCTACTATATAGGTACGCCACTTGGCCGACTGGATGGGGCGGTCATTCGTATTATCAAAATAGCCCTTTTTGCCCTCTTTTGTCTCGGCCCTTAGCCAAATGCTGGCCATGCTTTTTTTAGAGGTAGCCAGGAGTTTTACCTGGGCGGTAATTCTCAATTTGATTTTCCCTGACTTGAGCTTGACCGCTTGTTTGATATCGGCTACCTTGATGCGTTGAGCAAACGCGGTCCAATCTCGAGACAGTGGGTTAGTTTGACCCAGGGAATGAAAGTGCAAGCCTACGAGGAGGCTTATCGTCAATAAAAATCTCATGTTTGGTAATGAATGGTTTAAAATGTATAAAAATTTAAATTGGGTGATTGTTCTGTTTTCGGTGGTCTCCCTTTGGTAAGACCATCGAATTGGATGCATGTGTATATCAGGTTTTCGTGATCACTGACTACTTCCTCTCATTTGGTCTTACTAATTTGATAAGGAAATCAAATGAAACCAACGATACCTCGAGGTCATTTGGGAAGTACTATTTGATGACATATTTACATCTAATATTAAAACGAATACGCACCCTGTCCTTCCGAACCTTGGTGAGGATGCAGTTGGAATACAGCAGGTATCATTGATTCGTATCTCATCCTCATATAAATTCGGAAGGACAAGGCACGTATCGGGTTCCACCACTGACGCAAGAAGTACCACGACCACCGCACAAGTGGACACTTTTGGTAGTCATAGTAAATACTTGTATTCATCATCGTCTACTTTTTCTTGCGTACTTTGTCTAATTGCCTCAAAGTATCACCATATTCATCAATGAATTTATTCACCTTTTTGCGCAGGGCGGTAGTATCGCTTTGGTAATAGCCCGCGCTTTCCATCATTTGATGTACCGTACCCCAGTACTTTTTTTTGAGTTTTTTGGGAAACCGCACTAGGCAACATTTAAAAAGGCGATTCTCGATCAAGGATACCCGACTTAGCTCAGTTTTGAGTAAATACAGGTACTCCGCATTTTCACCCCACATCACAAAGTGGGGGTACTGGCAGTTTTTATACATCAGATTTTTAACAATCTTCAAAGTAGAATCCTGTAAAAACATGCGCATTTGTACTGCATAGTCATTGAATTTGACTAATTCCTTGTAAGTATAAATGACCTCAGTAAAGTCTGTAGTACGACCAGGATAATTGGCAGTACCCCAACTTGTAATTCTCAGTTCTTTGTTGGGTGATAAAAAAGCCATGGAATCAGTAATTGTACCTGTCATATCCAATTTCGATTTAGGAATGTAGGGACATTGTCGGCACTCAGAATCATCTGTAATTACTCCAAATTTAATATCAGGGTTAATTGCCAAGGTATTTTGAAAACAAGAATCCTGGGCCAAAGTAAAGGCATGCTTTGTCAGGGGTTTGGGTTGGCAACTGGCAGCTAGTACCAGCAAGAAAATACCACTCGTATACTGAATGATTTGTTTTGCTATTTTTTTCATTGATTGATGGGATAGTGGTTTATTCAACGTATTTTTTCCAGGTACCATTGGTGAGTTCTTCATTGGTGACATATTTGGGACCCGTCTCTGCCGCATAATAATGTTGCTTTCCGTCGGTTGTAAATAGACCCGGATACTTTTTTGAGGCATCATAAATTCTGACCTTTTTTCCATCTATTTTAGCCCCAGCTGTGTATACGGGATGGACTGGATTGAGGTATCCTCCTGGAAAATGGCCTTGGCCCTTCTCTCTGTACATAATCTTGACCAGGTCAGTTTTATTTTTGGCTCCTAGCTTTTTGAAGATTTGCATGAGGCCATCGACGCGGTTTTTGTCGCCAAGTGCATCAAAAATGCGATCCGCTTCGTCGGGGCTTGCATTCCTTTTTACGAACTCTTCCCAATCGTCAGCCTTGCGGTACTTGGGCCCTTTCGGTTTTTCTTCTTTTTTCTCCTCCACTTTTTCTTTGGGCAAGGGGATGCCCGGCAGATGCTCCAGCAATAGTTCGTCGCCGGGGTACACAATCCACTTTTTGGCAAAGCCCTGAATCCAAAACTCAAAATCGCGGTCTTGACGCGATATCGATACCACCGCGTTGTAATCAAAGTAACCTCGTTGGTGGAGCCCCAGCCTTTGCACGATGGTAGGGTGCTGCAGCAGGGCCAGTTCATAAATGTCGCACAGTTGGGCCTCTTCTACTATTTGCAAAGGGTAATTGCCTTGGGCCACTCGGTAGATGCGCATTTTGCCGTGGGGCGTGTCCTTGAGTTGGATGCCATTTTGGGGGTTTGGTTTTTTGGGTTGTTGCCCTAAGCCTCCTTGGAATGCGGGCAAAGGATGGCCCAAACCTCCTACTTTCGCTTGAGGTAGGTGGGCAATAGTACCTTGAGGGGCCTCCGGATTTTTTTTCACCTCGGTTCGAGTCGCTTTACGCTGAGATGGCTGGTGCAAGGCGTCTTGTTGGTCGTTGGTTCGTTGAAAGTCACGCATGGGAGTTGGTTGTTTGAAGGTTTAACAAATCAAGTTGGGTACTGTTTTCGGTGAGCAGGAGCCAATAGTCATGCCGGAGGGCCAGCACGCCACTCAGGGCGGGTTCTCCGGCCAAGTGGGCCCCAATGGCTACTACGCCTTGGTTGATCAACACGCTTTGGCGATGGAGAAAATTGGCCCCCTGGTAAGCTTTGGTTTCGTGCAGGTGGGCGTACAAATGAGTGTAGGTAAGCCCCGAAGGCAACCAATAGTCCAAAGAAGCGCTTTTGATAAAACTCCCCGTCAAGGGATGCATTTTTTTGATGCGACGAAGCCGGGCCAACAAATCCAGTTGACAATGCGGCACCATGGCCAAGGCCAATAGCAAACGATCTTCGACTGTCAATCGATTTTGTTTGATAAATTGGGCGTAAACCGTATTCACTCCTTCGATCGTTGGAGGATCCGGAGAAAGCATGGCTGGGGGATGTTCGATGAATTGATTGGGTTTCCAGCGCAAAATGGCGTTGAATCGTCCTTCCAGCCACTGCATTTCTTGCTGGATGGTTAAAAAGTTGTCGTTGTTTTGCATAGTAAATAGGTGTTGAGTAATTCTTTATTTTGGTCCATAGTTTTTTTAGTCCACAGTCGACGGTCCAATGCTGTTTCCTTAAGATCTTAGGCTTTTAGTGTTTATTTACGAACTTATTGTGCCATTCCAAAGTTTTGAAATGAGTTTTTTTAGCAACCTCTTGGGTAT